>CAZISK010000989.1:0-3190 GCA_964541355.1 uncultured Candidatus Obscuribacterales bacterium | reverse complement strand
ACATACGGGGCGGTTACTTTAATACCAACCCGACCAAGCGCCTGCCCTCTTTTGAGCTTTCGAGCGGTGAGGTGTTCGCTTTGACGCTCGGCAAAGAGATATTGTCTATATATACCGGTACATCTTTCGAACCGACTCTTCGCTCTGCATTGGAAAAGATCTCCGAGCGATTGCCGGAGAAAGTCAACGTCGATCCTGAAGAGATAAAGTCGGTTATCAAGTTCCGAGCAAATGCAATCGTGCCACTCAGCGCGAAAATGTTTAACGACATCAACAAGTCGTGCGACACACAGCAGCAAATCGAAATCACCTACTTTGCCGCAAGTAAAGGTGAGGTTACAAAGCGTACTATCAATCCCCAGCTACTTTTGCACGATCGGGGCACCTGGTACGTCATCGCGTATTGCAATTCGCGGCGCGATCTTCGAATGTTCGCCCTGCATCGAATACAAGAGTATAAAGTTCTCGACTCCACTTTCAAGCCGTTTTCAAAGGAGGAGCTGAATGATTGGATCGATTCAGCTTTCCAGCTTGAGCACGGAGAAAAGTCATTCGACGTGAAAATCGAATTTGTCCCTCATTCCGCTCGATATATAAGAGAGCGCATATGGCATCCACAACAAATTTTAGAAGACCTTTCCGACGGCTCTTGCCGCCTCTCTTTCCCTGCCACAAGCCTGGATGAGGTTATGAGATGGCTTGCTCCCTACGGTGCTGAAGCTGTGATTATCGAACCGAAAGAGTTGATCGAACTCGCTATAGAATGGTCCACTGACATTCTCAAGCACTACCGGTAGCACCATTAGGTATTTATAGATCGAAACTGTACGAAGGCATCTGTCGATCAAACGGATTCAGTATTTTCACGGATTTTGGTCGATTTAATCTTTGCCCGACTCGACTGCAGATATTTCGCGGTCGTGATCGGTAAGCTGGTTAGCAGAAAGGTCAAAATACTAGAATTGAGGGTTGCAGACATTATGAATCTTACGTTCGACCAATTGCGCATAATTGAGGATGCGCTTCTTTATTCATGCGAAGTGCTTTCTACTGAATTTGATAACAACAAGGACAGTCCTGAGACCGCCAAAATGCAAAAAGCGGTAGACGCCTATGGAAAGCTACGACGCTTCAATCGAGTGCTGAAGGAGATCAAAGAAGGCTCCACACCTCTAACACGCGAGACCAAAGGAAATAATGTCCTGACTTTAGCCGCTGCCAACCGGCGGTAACGCAAAAGCTGGTCGGCTGCACTTAATCGACTCAACTCATCCACTCACACCTCCTTCCGACCGCCTGTCGGTTCGGTGCAGCCTTCTAGCCAATGCAGTTACACTCAGGCGCAAATTCATACGCTTTCGCAAACTTGAATAACTATTGATTCAAGCAGTATTCGCCCGTAACTGGATCACTCCCGAGATTTTCCCAAGATGCAACTTCGTGGAACTGAATTGGGATTGGTCCACTCAGCCCCGGAATACGGAAATGCGGATATGGCGATGAGACGAGCGGAAAAATGTTTACCTCCACCTTTAGATCAAGGAGGTAGAGATACGGCGCGCCGCCTCCATTGGGCAACCACGACGGTGGCATCTGGTGCGGTTCATCGATCGCATGGACCTTGGTTTTGTCGCTTTCGGACTCGGCCTGGAGCGACAGGTGAGTCGATATGACTTCGATGCCACCAATGTTTTTCAATGCAACCATTGCAGGTGACGCAGTGCTTACACCCTTGAGCGCCTCACCAAATGTCTCGCATTGAGCCAAGTGACGAACTTCATTACCTACAATCGATTTTCCCAAACCAAATCGAAGCGGAACGATCGCCAGATTCAATAGAGGCAATACAATACAGCCCATCAATAACCACAACGCTGCACCAAATTCGGTGATACTTGCTGCACCAACATCTCTATGACGGAAGTACCTCATTCCTTGCTCTCCGGCAAACTTCCGTTAGTACAGGCGGTGCTCACACTCAAAGTGCTCGACTGTAACTGTTGTGAGACCTTGCTTTGCAACTTCACTGTCATGGCAACCTGCACGCATGATGGTACTAGTTTACAGCTACCGATTGCATCCTTGCCATGTTCGCGCAAGACCAACGATGGCGTAAAGTGTGTTCCGTTGACAAGCCGCAACGGAGCGGTTGTATCATTTACCGCAATCGGCAACGGCGACAGTTGAAAGTCTAAATCATCATCCGGAGCAGGCAGGTTGAGTGGCATCGCCGACTTGTAAAAGTCGGACTCCTTACCCTGTTTGAAATAGTTGTGTATAGAGTCATACTCAAATAGGTCAGGAAGCCCCTTCAAAACAACAACATTCGACTCCATATTGTTGAGACTACCAACTTTGAAATCGGTTATCTCAGGACGATCTGAGGATGCGTCGAAGAGCGCCAGTTCACGAGCAGGCTGTATGTTGTTATTTCGTGCAAGTCCGCGCAAGTCAGAAAGAACAACGGTGACATAACGCGCTCTCTCTGTTTGAAGCGTTTTAGCTCCTTCGCGCGATTCAGCAAGAACTTGAGCGGCAAACGGTTCATATTCCGAAAAACTGGGCTGGCTGACCGTCTTCTCATGCATCTTCCTGGCGCAATAGACAAGCTCCCTCGAACCGCCGATCAAATTGTTGATCTTTCCAGAATAATTGTTCTCGTTCAGACGCTGCGCAGCAGTGAGAGCGACCTTATCAGAAGAGTCTTGCAACAGCTGATTTGAAAAGAAATGCAGGTATACCCAGAAGGCAAGACCCACCACGACCAAAATCAGCGCTCCAATAGCAACACACAAAAGCAGCATATTGCCACGTCGATTCCTTTTGGTCTTGAGCGCCAACTGTTGTGCGTACATCATCACTCGTTGAAGCTAGGTCCTCTATTGCGCCTGACCCGAATCAGGATTCACCATAAGGCCGCTTTCGTCAACTGCTTCAAAATCGCTACCATGTAGCGTCTTCAATTGATTGAGCTCTTCGTCATTCCAGCGCGGGTCGGAGGTTCCGGTAACAAACCAACTCGAGCCATTGTCGGCAACAATCATGCCGTAGTCTTTGAGACAGGTCAAAATCGCCTTGTTGATCGCCGAGAAGCTGGATATGTCAAAGGATGACTTGAGGCGAAAGCGTTGTCCCATCGGTGGCCAGCCTGCCGTCTGGCCGCTTGCTCCGGACCGCCTGTTCCGGATCA
>CAZISK010000988.1:0-3204 GCA_964541355.1 uncultured Candidatus Obscuribacterales bacterium | reverse complement strand
CCACCGACTCCACTCACGAAAGCAGCATCAGACACCGTGATGAATAAGATGCCGACGCTCAAAGCTCCTTCCAACTCACCTCATGCGATCAACGATGCGACCAAACTTCTTAACAATCTTACACCAGCATCGGCGCCTACGAAAATTGCTTCGGCTTTCACTCCTGGTCAGTTGACTGTAAAGTCGGGCGCCAGTTCAGCACCACCAGCGCTACCAAACAGCGGGGCGATTCAGACACCCGGTACCTCGCTGCAGCCTGGTGTTTCGGAATCATCCAGCAAGCGGGACTCGGGCTCCGTTCGTGAACCGAAGGGCAGAGAGCATGGCACAGGCAACAAGCAGTTGGCCATGACAGGGGGTCCAGCTGACGGACCCAGTCCCAAGCGATCGGGTACTAAGGGCAATGACCTGCCCGGATTCACAGGCTGGAAGCCGGATGTCAAAAGCGCCGGCGACGGCAAAGAAGATTCGCAAGACAGAGGAGGAGGCTGCACAGTGGGCGGCGGCAAGGATGACTTCGATCAAGATGATAGCCATGACTCAGTCGATTTCGGACCGTACATGGCCCAATTGCAGCGTCGCATCAGAGCCAATTGGTTTCCACCCAAAGACTCATCCACCAAGAAGGTGATAGCCCGGTTCACCGTCTCGAAGAATGGAGGACTGAGCGGACTGCGCCTGGTGGTATCTTCAGGTTCAGCGCTAGGCGACAGCGCAGCACTAAAAGCAGTATCAAATGCAGCACCATTTGCTAACCTGCCGAAAGGCTCGCCCGAATCAGTAGATATCGAATTCACTTTCGACTACCGTGTATACAACGGAGCCGGAAGCGTTCTCAACAGGTGAAATGGAGCGCTAAGCGGTCGCAGACAGGTCGACGTGTGCGGCTCCTGGCGGCTGCCGGCGGAAGGGTACGAAACGGTCCCTGTTGGGTATAGCTCTTAAGGATCCATAGCTGACCAGTTTCGCCATGACTTCGACGGAGTTAATCTCTGACCTCGATCCGACTATTTTTCCAGTTGGCAGGTTTAAGCCGCTCAGAAAACTCAAGGACAATCAGGCTGGCGGCACATTGCTCTGTTACGACGATTTCCTCGAGCAAAATGTCGTCATCAAGCTGATCGGCGAAATCGATATGGACAACCTGATGCGACTCCAAAGAGACGCGCTGACTCTATGTAAGTTGAGCAACAAGGGAATGGCAAAACTGATTGACTTCGGAGCCACTACCGGCGGCATCGCCTACCTGGTTTACGACTACCGCGCCGGAGAGAACTTTCGCACTTATCTCGACGAACAGCAACCACTTTCTCTTCAACATACATTCAAAGCCTTCATACCGGTCGTCGAGGCACTTGGTAGCATGCACTCCAACGGAATCTTGCATTGGGATCTGCGTTGCTCGAATCTAATGTTGATCAACACAACCAGCGTGGAGAGCAGTCTTGTTCTTCTGAATTCAGCCACTGGCAGGCTCAGGCTCGCTACGAAAGAGCCAATTACAGTTGACGGTCGCAAGGTCTACGGATCCCCACAATACATGCCTCCGGAACAAGCGGTGAACGAATACGACGTACGCTCCGAGATCTTCTCTTTGGGGTGCACGATCTTCGAGGCGATTGCCGGGAGAACTCCATACGTCGGCGAATCGGAAGAGACCATCAGCCGAATGATCAGAAGAGGGCCGCCAAGCCTGACACAAGTGTCCGAGGGGATGTCGTACCCGCATAAGGTAGAGGGTCTGATAGCCAAGATGCTCGCAAAAAATCCCGACAGCCGATTCCAGACGATGCAAGGTGTACGCCAAGCGCTTCTCGAGCTGTCGACTCAAGTTCTGACCGTCGAGCCAAAAGCACATCCGGTCCGAGCGAAATCGCGTTCCGAACCTGACTCCAATGCGGATTCTCGTCAGTCTCCGGGACAGAAGGAGTGGCCGAATCGCGAACAACGGAGAAGCACGATCGAGAAATCTCAATTTACCGATGATGCTCAAGGCTCGTCTACCCGTCAGCTTGATCCCAACGGTATCCGCTTGGTCGTTTCCGAGTCCGATGAAGAGCTTGTCCGTGAGAGTTCTGATTCTTCTCTTTCCATTGCCGAGCTAAAGATTGTCGCTGACGACAATCAGCAATCCGGCGAGCCACCGTCAGAAGCATCAGCCTCTAAGACAGACTCGAGTAGCACTCAGAATGTGACAGCGACGGCGAACGACTCAATAAAGAATCAGGGTCCAAATGAAGCAGTAAGTACACCGGCTAAGAACAGCTCCGCTTCCAACAATCCATTGAATGCACCGGTAGCCACCTTTAACGGCAATTTTCTAGTTTCGTCAATTCCACAAGACAATCGTCAAACTGAAAGGGAGCCAACCTGGCTGCAAGTATTAAATGCTACATCCGAACTCAGGCGATACAGAGCTTTGCTTGCCATTTTCTGCTTGCTGGTTATCTGCTTCGCTTCGACAGTATGGAGCTATGTCAATTTTCTCGCGGCACCGAGAATCAAGGCTGATGGGGTGATCTCTTACTACAAGCCCGCTTCCCCATACGAGCCCGGCATGGTCGAGCTCACTATGGCTGAAGACGGATCGACACTGCCCATAATGATTGAGCGTCCGGAACTCAACCTTCCTCCAATTCCGAATCCAGAATGGACCGAAGACCCAAGCATGCAACCAAGCGAACTGTGGGGTCGAGACGCATTTTCAATGACGCGGACCGCAACCATACCTGAAAACAGAGATCGTGCAATCCGACTTGGTGAAGCTTGGACTCTGGAGTACAGAATCGACAACGGCAAGTTAGTTCTGGAAGGTCGTAAGTTTGACGGTCTTGCTGACGCCACCGAAAAACTGGATGAATTGGAATCCACAATTGATACTATGCTCAAGGACTTACCTTTTCCGACAACTTTCCCCTCCAGTCAGGCTTTCGAGGCTCAACGAGCATCATGGGCGTATGATGACTTTCTGTCAAAAGTAGATCTGACTTCAACAGACGTCAGGGCGGCAAATATCGATAAGTTACGGCACCAGTTTTCACCGACGGAAGACTTGAAACTTATTGATATGAACGGGTCCTACTGCACACTATTGCTACGATCCCCCGCCTGGCTCGAAGCTCGAACTCCTTATTTGAAGGTATCGTTACTCCGTAATCCAAGATGGCAAGTAACCACCATAGTCCCGTCATCTATAACCGAGTG
>CAZISK010000987.1:0-3206 GCA_964541355.1 uncultured Candidatus Obscuribacterales bacterium | reverse complement strand
AACCCGGCCGGCAGCGCGGCGCAGTCGACGACGACGAACGGCCCCGCGGCGCGGGCCGAGTGGCCGTGGATCTCCTCGGCGACGAGGTCCTTGCCCGAGCCGCTCTCGCCTTGCAGGAGCACGGTGAGCTCGCTCGGCGCGATGCTCTCGAGCTCGCCGAAGAGTCGCTGCATCGCGGGGCTGCGCCCGATGAGGCGGCCGTAGCGCTCGCCCGAGCCGATCGCGAGATCGACCGCGCCCTCGTCGCCGCGGAAGAGGAGCTCGTGGGCGCCGATCCGGATGCGATCCCGTGGCTCGAGGTAGGCGGCGCGGATGCGGCGTCCCGAGACGAAGCTGCCGTTGGTCGAGTCGAGGTCGGTCAAGAGGTGGCCCCAGGCATCGAGCTCGATGCGGGCATGGAACAAGGACACGTCGGGATGGTCGAGCCGGACCGCGTTACCTCAGAAGCGACAGCGGAATGTCGGAATTCGAGCTTTGCATGGTCGATCGGATGGCTGTAGAACCGGAACCGGAGTCATCTAAGGTTGCCGTTTTCGATTCTGAAGAGAAAAGATCGATTACAAATTTGTTTGAACCGATTTTGCCTGATCCTGTTTCACCGCGCTCTCCATGGCAGGGATGGCGCCGTGTGACGCCCCGACGGGATGGTTTTCACCCGGCGCTGGATGCCACCGTGATCGGTGTCTATCTGCACACAATTCTCGAGCATCTGCCATTGTCTTTAGAGCGGCCCGATAGAAAGATGCTCGAAAGTCTGGCTCTAATGCAGGGAAGCGTTGTCGCTCATCCGGATCGACTGGGGGAGCTTGTCGAAGTAGGGGAAAAGCTGCTCGACGTTTTCTTCGACAGCGCGCTCTACGACCTGCTAAAAAATGCCAGGCGAAGGTTGACGGAGCTTCCTTATACGATAGTCGATGAATCAAGGAGTGACTCTCGCCGACCAGACCTGGTCGTCGAATGCGACGACGGCAAATGGATAATCGTTGACTACAAGACTGACGACGTCCAACTGGACGACTTGCAAAGTAAGGCTCGGAGCCATGCGGCGCAATTGGACGGGTATGCCAGAGATTTAGGCAAGCTCACCGGATTGCGATTGTCGACGCGCCTTTACTTCGCGCGCATCGGCAAACTCGTCGATCCACACGGCTAATTTTCAGGCCAAAAAAAAGAGAAAACTGCATGCCTTAAGCCTGCAGTTTCCCCCGACTCGATCATTGTGTAGCCCGAGTACGACCATTATCGCACAGCCCTAATTTTTTGAGCTGGGATATGGTGATAACGTTGACTATTTTCTTGGTTCCATCGCGAAGATGCTCAGGACATTACCCCAGGGATCGCTAAATTCGGCGCACATTCCGATGTGATCGGGCGTTTCACACACTGGCTGCGGTTCTTTGTGAAACTTCACGCCCTTCTGTTTCAATCCTTCATAGGCTTCTTGAATCTTCTCAACACCGAACACCAATGTGGGAGCCGCCTCGAGTTGGCGCGCCGGAAGCTCATCGGCATGATGCAAAGCTACCGTTACAGCACCGGTGTCGAACTCGACCCAGCCATCTTCGTTGGACTTGAGCTTCAGTCCAAGAGTGTCGCGATAGTAGGGCAGCGCCTTTTCGGTGTCAGTGACATACAGGATTACATAGGACAGGGTTGCCAGTTTTACATCAGTTTTGACGGTCATACCATTACCTCTTTCGGCATCGGGCAGCGAATCGCTATAAAGCGCATATCATAGCGAATGATGCAAAATTGGTCATTAATCGCCAGTCGCTGCCAAGTAGCCTGCATCCAAAGCTGTTCTCCAGCTGTCTTATTCGGGCTTAAGCGCCTCAAAATGACTGACGCACAAGTTTTCCGGAGTCATACTGCCAAACACATTGGTGGCGCAAATCTAGTTGGCTGTCTTTTTCTTCTCCGGAAACCGTGTGGCGACACCGAGAAGTGTGAGGGAGATACCGATATAAGTAGTCATATCGAGTACCACCTGGGTCTCGAAAAATGCATCCACGATCAGGGCTATGATTGGTGGGAAGAAGACCAACTTGCTTATCGCCATCAAGCTGATGCGCTTGAGCAAATAGAAATAGCACGCAAAAGAGACAATCGAGCTCACTATTCCCAGGTAAGCCGCTGCCAGTGTGGGCACCAGCGGTGGTAGCGAGAACAAGCGCGGACCCTCGAAGGTCAGGCTGAGCGTGATGAAACTGACAGCACATACGGCAACAAAAATCGCGACTGATATGAATGGGTTCTGGTGTGTCGTGTGTTTCTTCAATATAACGCCTGATACGGAGGAGAGCACGACCGAACTGATCAGCATCAACACTCCTTCGCCTTGATGAGCAGAGACATGCAGCCGATCACCGAAGATCAGCAAGATGCCCAACATGGAGATAACCATTCCGATGATTTGACCGCGAAAGATTTTTTCTGTCCTGGTGATTGTAGCCGCCAATGCGGTAATGACCGGAGTCGTCGTTGAGATAATCGCGGCGACACCTCCCGACACCCATTTTTCCGCGGAGTACACCAGAGCGAAGCTAACCACGGACAGCAGGCTGCATAACATGGTCCACAAGAGAGTCTTCCGATCGGGAAGGGGAGCTTTGACAATTCGAGTCAGGAAAAGTGCGGTAAGGAACACCGACGCGACGATGAAGCGCATCGCACAGGCTGTGAACGGATCAAAAGCTCCCGGCACCACGCATTGTCTGACCGCGAACCATGTCGTACCCCAGATCAGGATACAGGCGAGGTAGGCGAACACGACTCCCAGTTCGGATTTCGGTGATTCGGTTGCCTCTACCGGCGGTGCCATTTTGTCAGACTCAAATGTCAATGTCGATGTACTTTTCATATAGATCAGAGGGCTTTTGCAAACCCTTCCTCCTGTATTTCCAGAATAGACCGGTCGTCTAGTCGGGTCAAGTGAATTATTGGCGGGTTTGTCTTGGCAACGGTTCTAAACCCCGATATGGCCTGGGTTCAGGTAGAGTTTGTCATGTTTGGTAACACCATACACATGTTTGGTTGCTGGAGTCACCGGTAGATGGATTCAAAGTCACTTAGCATTGATCCATCGGTCATTACCCATCGCCTCGAAAACCGTAGTTCGACCGATATTGCGAAAACCTAATAGAAAAGACCGGAAAATTATTGGTAGGTCTAATAACTGTCTGCACTATAAATACGGGGTAATATTT
>CAZISK010000986.1:0-3207 GCA_964541355.1 uncultured Candidatus Obscuribacterales bacterium | reverse complement strand
CAATGGGCTGCGAACAAACATATACCTTAGTCGATGTCGAAAGTTTCAGCATGACCAGTTACTCCACTGTGTTGATGATTCGAGATACAAGTTCGAGATCGGTGTCTTGACCAACGCGAATAATTAATCCGTTTGGGCAGACGATCTCGACATCAGTCTGTTTTTTCTGGACGGTTTCTGCCAGCTTGAGCTGGACAAAAGCAGGCGCTGATGTTGCTGCGGCGACAGACTTCGCCTCCCTGGATGCTTGATGGTGTTCCCGAAAGTGTACGGGAATAACTCGACCCTTCGAGTCCTTTACTCGCTCTGGGATGTCCGTATCTACACTGGAGGTGTTCTTGCCAGTTTCGCGATCCCTTATGGTAATTTCTCTTCGCCATGCGTAGAAGGACGTTTCCACAATGTCGTGCTTCTGGCAAAACGCCCTGATACTGAGCCCGCTCTTTTTCCAGTCCGCAATCGTTTTTCGCCAATACAGTTCCTTGTCGGAATCACGTACCCATCTCTTTTGCGCCGCTGCTGATCTGTTTCCCCTTCTCATATCCCTTCCTCATTTTCGCCACAGGAAGAGCCTCGCAGGTGGTGGCGACTTGCTCAACTATCCGAACGGACACCAATATGTTGCTGAGCTTTTTCATCCTTGAAAGGCTAGAAGGACGGATGCAATAAAGCTTTGACCATGTTCCAGAAACTCTACGAAATCGAGAGCACCGCAAAAGAGTTAGAGCTCTCGCGCGACGACCTCAAGCTGATGCGAGAGCAAGAGGCTGTTTCACGTCTACAAACTTTTCATGAGTGGCTATCTGCTTGGATGTAATAATCAGAATCAATTTAAGGACTACTGAAACAATGCGTCGATATCTCTTGCACCGTGAAGGATTCGGATGATCTCGATTCCGTCGTTGAGTAAACGATAGAAGATTAGATAATTTCCCCACTGACGCTACGCAGATTCGGCTGCAGATCGTCGCGCCTGCGTCCGGTGCCAGGATTCTCGGCAGCAGCCCGCCATCGCTTCTGCAGTCTATCTTTGACCCGTTCTGCCGCATCGATATCGTCCAGGGCGATATAATCAAAAATCTCTTCCAGGTCTTGAATGGCCGGCTCAGTGAACTTTACGGGCTTCAATTCTTGCTGCCCTTCTTTGCCACGATCTTATTCCGCCTTTGCTTCAGGCGTTCCATCGCTTCGTTCTCTGTCACCACTTCACCGTGATCTGATGCATCTATGCCGATCTGAATTTGTCGGCGCAGCTCTTCAAGCTTAATTTGCCTGATTTGGTCACGCTCCATGAGCAGGCGAAGGGCTTCACGGACAACCTCGCTGGCTGAGTTATATAGCCCGCTCTTAACTCTTTCTTCAATAAGCTGCTCAAGCTCAGGCGTCAACGATACGTTCATGCTCTATGCCTCAAGATCTACTCTCCCTCAAACCAGAATAGCAAAAAATAGCAATCTTTGCTATCCATACCATACAAGTCGCGATATGACATCAGTGAAATCACGTTAGTGCAGGCCGGACTCGACATAGCTCCGGGAAGCACGATACCGCGCTGCTTTTCGTGCATTCACAGTCTTGTAATATGGATTATGTTCATGGTGCGATTTCGAAAAGGTCCATTCCATGGGCATTTCCGAATTCACATTATGCGCAAAGCAACTTTCGGGCATCCTTTGCAACAGTGATCTCGGTCACAGGCGTAGGCGATTTTCTTGGTTTCCAGATGTATGGGAGCAATTCTTCGAGGTTTGTGGCTGAATCTTTGGATGACGTCATTGATATATGCGAATTTGGCCTCCAGCAAGCGGTACATGTCGATCAGGGCTTCCGAATCGATTACCCGAAGAGTTTCTCTTGAATGTGCGTGAGTTGTTACTTAGCCGCTCTTCGCCTGGTTCCAATAGTTGAAGAACGCATGGTCAACTTGCGCCTCGCTACAGTGGAAGCAGCCGTTTTTTCGGCAGGCAGACGCCGGCGCGCCACCGATTTGCTGTCGGTAAGCGTTCGCTTGGGTGTCGACTTTGCGGTTGTTCTCTGCCTTTTCCACGCCGAATCGGTGTTCCAGCCAAAAAGATTATACATATGCGTATTGCAAGAAGGTCGAAACCCGACGCTCTGATAGAGCTTCGCAGCCCGCTTATTGACCGGGCGGACCTGCAGGCTCCAACCGACGGCAGACTCCTTGTATTCACTCTTCAACCAGCGAAAGAAAGCGTGAGCCACTCCTGTACCGCGAGCCGCCTCGGTCACCAGGATTTCGTCGATGTCTATGATGTCACCCGCGAACTCATTGCTCCAGAAGAAAATCAGAATTGTGTATCCGACGATATTGCCGCCGCGATCGAATACTAACAGCCTTCCCTTGTCGGGCTTCTCGCGCAATGCGGCATACGTGACCCTTATATCGGGAATCTCAACATCCGAACCGGCATCAGTGATGTAGAGCTCGTTGACGAGCACCTGCAGCCGACTCAGATCTGATTTTTTGCAATCGCGAACTTCAACTTTACGTGCCATGGGTCACCGCTCTGGCATACTCGTACAAGGTCTTGATAGCTCAATCATACAAAATCGGAGCGCAATCGGTACAGATCTGCTCGCTTAAGCCTATCAGTTATTGCGACGAAATCCGCCATTGATCGTGGTCACGGCGCCCAATATGAAAACTGCACCATTTCCTGCCACAAGCAAAAGGTGACTGGCAAGATCCATCGCGCCGCTCTGGGAGCCACCGGCCTGCTGGCCTATAATCATACTTTGCTCCAGGAGATAAAATCCGAGCGGGCTAAACACCATGCCGGCTGCCAGTCCGATCGATACCGTCATAACAATCGCGGGACCAAGCTTGTGAGCCGCGATCTTGTGAATCAGCTTGCCCAAGAGGACTCCGACAAAAAATTGGATCACGAAGTTGAGCATCAAGCCGAACCCATAACGCGGCGAAACCCAACCATAGATATGACCGATCACCAGACAAACGAGCGCTGTCCGGGCAATAATCCACGGCGAAATCACGATCAAATGACTCTTGAATTTTGAAACACATTTTTGGCATCGAAAACCGACAGGACATTGCACCATGCATTTTGCACAGATCGGCTCTGAGCAATCGATGCAGCTCAAACGACTATCTGAATGGTCATGCTTTACGAAATTCATTCGTGTCCTAAAAGATCGGTGTAGTTGGCATAGCCTAATGAATCAAGT
>CAZISK010000985.1:0-3215 GCA_964541355.1 uncultured Candidatus Obscuribacterales bacterium | reverse complement strand
GGCGGCAATTCGCAGCGTTGCTCCGGCATGGCTGTGTTGCGTCGCTGAAGGATGAGGCCACTTAATGTTTAAATGATTAAGTCTGATGATTTTTGACTGCTGTATGTAGAAAGCGTCTATGGCCAAGGCGACTTGCTCCCATGACGTAGATTTTTCAGAGTAATGAACCGATATTTGTTCAGCGCTCTTGGACAAAGCCGACTCAACGTCAAGCCGAGCTTGTCGCAGAGCAAACTTCGACCAATGTTGATTGGAAACAGTTTTTTCCGAACGACGATAAGAGACGGTCCTTGATTTTGATTCGAAGGAGGTGATGCGATGAAACAACAATTAGTTCTCTTTCAAATTCATTAATACCAAAGACACAAATCAGCGACTCGAAAAGGTAGCCTTCGGCTGCCTTTTCTTTATGTTTGACGTTTTCCTTCGCGCGATTGCCGCCGCTTCTAAGCGCAGATGCTTGCTGAGCTGAGTGCGGTCGTGTCCGAAATGCACAACAGTTTGATGCGCATCAGTCAGTTTTGCAAAGCGTCCTTCGAGGATGATCCATCCTTCGACTCTCATCTTCAACCGTCAACTCAGGGGACATGAAAAAAGCTCAGGACGACCGCTTCATCGAAACTTCGTCAATAAGGAAGTGGAAGGCTTGCGTTAGGCTGATTCGAGCACTGCATATTGATCTGCATGCTATATCAGTATTATCTCACCGGTCAGCGCAGGCGAAGTACCTGTCAGTCGAACGGGAACCAATCAACCGCAAACGCGTCTCAAGTCGCATACAGCTGCAGCAACCTGAGATAAGGATTTGATTCTTCAAGTCGGGAGTAACAATATGAAAAGGAAAGCATTACTGACGGCATTAGCTGTACTGAGTATAACTGCCGCACTGCCAGCCGCCGCACAGAGCCCCTGGGACTACCAGCGTGATGTAGTCAGGCTTCAAGGTGGCGTGGGTGGTGACTACAATACAGTCAACAACAACATGAGAGTAGGGCTGAGCAATTTAACCAATCAGATCAACAGCCAGGCTGCATCTGGTCAGATCAGTGGTTCTCAGGCAGCCATGCTGATGTCGCAAGTGCGCAATCTTGAAAATATGGTCATGTCGATGGGGTCGGATCGCGTGTTCTCGTCCGGAGAAGTTCAACAAATGTTGGCTGACTTCAACGCTTTGAGTTCGCAGGTTTCGAATTACAATTCTGTTGCGATTCCACCTTTGACGAGAAGGTACGGATACAACAACAACTTCGGCTACCCCGTCTCATTCCGAGACTATGACTCGGTTGATCTGTACAGGCAGCAGCTTCTCAATCAGATCAATGCTGCTCGTATGTCTGACACTCAACGAAGGACTTATCGCAATGAGTACAATTCGCTCGTGCCATACCTGAATCGCCGTTATATATCCGGCAACTACAATAACAATCAGTATGTCCGGCGAATGAAGCGTCTCCATGAAAGACTCACAGAAAATCAACGCGTGGCGGATCGTCACCACAGATGGAATTGAACCAAATCTGGTGTCATCTAATCGACTGGTCAAGTCATGGCGTAGATATATTGATGGCGGCATAGTCTCACGGCTGTGCCGCTGTCGAATCTATTGAAAATCTAAGGTCCCTCTACCGTCATTCCAGGGTCAGATGAGTTCTGAGAAGCCAGAGGTCTGGAAAACACTTTTTCATCAAGGTGGAGCGCAGGTACGCTACTCCATCGCTGCCCCCGCTTCCGCGTTTTAAGCCGATAATTCTTTCGACGACTACGACATGGTGATTGCGCCAGAGCAAAATGAGCTCGTCAAGATCGAGCAAACGCTCTGCCAGATCGTGAAGATCCAGGTATTTGTCGGGTTGATCGTATAGCTTCTTGAGTTCGACCAGGCGGCTCTCTAGATCGGGATCTTCCTGGTTGGCACCGAGGCCGGTGCGCTTGTCACGGGGCAATTTGAAACCCTGGCGCTCCAACATTCTGTAGAAGACCTCCTCGAGAGACGGTGCCTCGAAGCGCCGCTGAAGAACTTCGTAGCTTTCCTGGTCCTGCTTGAAGTGTTCGAGAAGTCGTGGCTCTCTCAAACCAGCAAGAAATTCGATCTCTCGAAATTGACTTGATTGAAATCCGCTGGCCGGATTCAGCTTGTTCCTGAAACCGAGAAAGTCTTTTGGCGACATCGTTTCCAAAATATGAATCTGATTGACCAGCACTCGCATAATCTGCACGATGCGACGCATGTAGAACGTGGCACGACGAGGACTGTCGTTGTTCATCAACTCTACTATCGTGTCGAGCTCATGCAAGATCAGTTTGAACCAGAGTTCGTAGGTCTGGTGAATTATGATGAACAGCGGCTCGTCATGATGGGCCGGGTCGGATTTACAGATCTGCAGTTTTTTGAGCTGCTCGACCATCAGATAACTGTTGTACGTCAGAGGAGAGTGTTCGCCACCGTATCCGGAATCACTCTCCTTCGCGGTGTCTGCCGAGGTCTTGCTGGTCATTCGAGACGTCCTCCATTCTTAAGTATCCGAAAACGGAATCATCCAGAGCGTTTGCCCTTTTTCTCTTTCTTCAGTTTTTTGTCGTCATGCGGTCTGATAGCCTGCGGAGTCATGCCGCCGTAGAGTGGAAGGACGGCATTGTTGTCCTCTTTATTGCCGGCGCAGAGATCGACGAATTCCTGCGGGTCCGACTTGTTGTAATGATACGCCAGAGTCGATTGCAAAAGCGCTTTCTCGCCTTTTTTCACGAGAGCCTTGTAGGTAATTCTGTGAGTCTCCATGACGATCTCGTCATTCGTCACCCGGAAAACTTTGAATCCACATGGATATGCAGTAAGCATCGGGCATGAGACAAAGTAGATATTACCTTCCTTCTGAACGCTGTTAACCGGAACATGCCCGCTCACCGCAAGTCGCACATATGGTGAAGTGGCGAGCACTTCGCGAACCTCAGCGCCGTTGACGATGCCGTATTCTCCAAAGTCATCGTAAGGATGCGGTATCAGAAGAGGATGATGGCTGAACACCATGGTGAATTGGCTGGGGTGAGTCTCTAAATCGCTCTTCAACCATGCCAGCTGATCCTTTGTCACCTGACCGGCTTTGGAGTTGGCTTTGGATGTATCGAGACCGATCAGATGAACATTGTTGGCAAAATTGTACGACCAGTAGGGAACGCCATTTTCAAAACCTCGGCCTTTCCAATCCGGACCGAACATA
>CAZISK010000984.1:0-3223 GCA_964541355.1 uncultured Candidatus Obscuribacterales bacterium | reverse complement strand
TATTCATTTCCGCAAAGGTTTGAACCGTATCGATTGCGCGGCGAAAGATCGGCAACAATGGATATTCTTCAGGGTGCACTTCGAATGTACCAGACTCCAGCCTGTCGGCATCGAGCACGTCGTTGACCAGACTGATAAGGCGAGAGGTACTGGTGTTGCATCGGCTGATTCGATCAGCGATCTTTGGCGACATCTCGCCGTACATCCCTTGGCCTATCATCGTGAGGGCGCCGGAGATTGCCGTAAGTGGTGTTCTAATATCGTGACTGACCATGGCGACAAACTCTTGTCGAATTCTCTCCAGCTCTTTCCGCTCAGAGATATCGTGAACCACGATAAATGCCGAGGCCAGATCAAAGGACCAGCATGCCGACCAAACGCACTCGGCGATTTTTCCATTGGCTCTCCGCACACGAGCTTCGCATGTGCCTAAACCCAGGCTGGATTTAAGGCTATTGAGCTTTTCAGACAGGACGGCATGATCCGGAGCAAGCACAATTGTGGATACCTCTTTTCCGATCAACTCCGACGGTTCATAGCCCCATCTCGCGATGGACGACGGAGTAACAAAAGTGAATTTTCCAGACTGGTCGATAGAGCAAATTACATCGACAGCATTCGTGATGATGGCTTTTTCCTTTTTAGTTGCCTCTGCCAATTCCAGTGCCATGCTGTGAAAAACCTGGTCCAACTGCGCAATCTCATCAGAGCCCCTTACCACCGGATTTAGTGTCATCCCGCTCGAAAGCCGCCTGGTGTTGTCGACCAGAACATCAATTCTCGATGTAATACTTTTGAACAACCAGACACACAAAACCAGGCTTGCAACAAGATTGATGGCAATGCCACAAAAGAGCCATACCACCACCAGCTGTCGAGAACGATCCTGCTTCGCCGGCAGCACCAGTTGAAGACTCCGCTCTGACTCGATCAGTTTGTTCAGCATGTTGACCACGTCGGACTGAACGAGACTCAGCGTTCTTCTGGTTTCTGCAGCACTTTGTACACCACTGAAATCTGGATCATTTGAGAGCGCCTGACCGGTATGGTCGAGAAGTTTGATCGATTTTGCCGCAAGCGCCCTGGCTAACTTCAGTGTCTGTAACTTTGGTGGATCATCCCGAACAAGCTCGCTTAGCGCTCGAAAGTCGAGCGACATGTTTTGCCTTGCGATCCTGTATTGATCCAGCGACTTAGATTCTTTTGTCTGCGTGAATGCAAAAAGATGAATGCCGGCATCGTACAAGTCCTTCACGACTGCATTAGTTGCGGTCATTACCTCTCTGGAGTGTGATTCTTTCCAGACATCTTCTTCTGCCTGGCGCAGTAGACCAAACAGCACTCCAATGAAGACAATCTCCAATACAAGCATCGTCCCGATTAGAAAGGCACCTTTATGGACTAGTCTGACACCTAATGCCACGGTGCACCTCCGGTGGTAGTATAGGATGTGCCACAGGCAAGTTTGTCCTGTGCTCGAAAACCAGCATGCACTATGTCAACTCCAGTTTGTATCCATAGCCATGGACGGTCTTGATTCTAAAATCAGAAACAGCTGCGCATTTTTGCCGAACCAGCTTTATATGAGTCCTAACCGTTGCGATCGTAGCGTCAGAGTCCGACTTCCACAGGCGATCCAGCAGCGCCTCTGGGCTGAACACCTGATCGGGGTAAGACACGAAGAGTTCGAGTATTTCAAACTCTTTTTTGGCAAGCGTGAGCGGTTGGCCGGAGACCGTAATGATATGAGAATTTCGATCTATGACAACATTGCCTAACCTCAATACATCCTGGCGTATCTCAGGTGCCCGCCGCACTAACGCCTTCAATCGAACCGACAACTCTCGAAGCTGAAACGGTTTTGTCAGATAATCATCAGCGCCGGATTCAAAGCCAAACTCTTTATCGTCAATCGTCGCTTTTCCGGTGAGCATCAAAACGGGTGAACTTCCCCCTGCCTGCCGGTATTCGTGAAGTATCTCCACGCCCGATTTGCTGGGAAGTTGCCAATCTAGAATCAGGAGATCATAGTGATACGTTTTCAGCATATGGAGAGCATGAGCGCCGTCATGCACCAGTTCTACAGCAAAGCGATCTTTGCTCAGCCACGTTTTAATTTCATCGGCTAACTCTTTGTCGTCTTCAATGAGAAGGACTTTCACGGTAGCACCATCGAGTTCAATCGAAATTGACAGTTGTAATGGTAAACCATCAGCAAGACAATGTGGAACCGTTTCAAGAGTCCACAAGTTCAACAAAAATTCAAGAAACCATGGCATTAATGGTCCATTCGGAAAGAACGACACGAGGGACCGGCAGCATGCTCATAGATAATCAAGTCGACGCCAATCCTGAATACGACCGACTGGGAATCACAGTTGACGGGATTGAGTCAGGCGCCCCCGCCGGTCTGTTGCTTTCAATTGAAGCGAATAACGAGTTAGCCAGACATCCCGATGTAGTAGCAATCCGCCTGGTCTATGGACGTAGGACCCTCCTGGACAATCGACATTGGTCAGCTCTGCTCAGCCTTGTGATAGGGAACGATGACTGGCAAACGCTGGGGCTTTCGACTCCCGCGAATACAATGCTTTTGAGAACAAAATCGAACGGGATTCTCCGGATCAAAGAGCTGCCCCCGACAGGCACGACACGTCCAAAACAATATTACATCCGTCAACTCGAGGAGAGGATGCTGGTTTATAGCCATCGTCTTAGCGGCAATCCAGCGCATCTGGAATCATGGACAAGCTGGGCGAATCGTACTAACACCCGACCGAACATGCCGGCATGTCAGGCGCGGCAGTACTTCGAAAAATTGATCCTCGATGCTCAACTTGTCGATGAATCCAGGATAGACACAAAAGACGCTCGCACAGTCCTACCGTGGCTGACATCAGCCAGCGCCGCATCCCATTTCTTTTCCGCTCAAGTAGCCATGCGTAATTACGCGGAATCCTGGGAAGTGCGAGCTCCCTACTAATCCACCTCAATGTTGTGTGCCGCGCGAGAGAAGGGAGGTCCTGACAGGGACGTCCTTTCTCAATTAGATATTTGTCAGGTCTTTTTACTAGATTTACCAATTTTGGTCAAATTGCGGTATCCGAGGCAGCGAGTTAAACCGATATCGGTCTACTGACTTGTACAGGCACGACACATTTCGTCAACTCTTGCTAAACTCTCTCCACCCGCGCAACTTTTCCACAGACATCGTGTATCAAAT
>CAZISK010000983.1:0-3224 GCA_964541355.1 uncultured Candidatus Obscuribacterales bacterium | reverse complement strand
TTAAAACAGAGTTAGCTTCAACCGTTGCCGGCTTTTCGCTACCGGCGGAGGCGACAACTTCCAGAGTATCGTTGAGCAGATAACCCTGTCGCAGTTTCAAATGACAGAACCGCAACAACATCAGTTAGAGCAAACGAAAGCCGATTTAAGGCTCGGTCAGGTGCTGATCGACATCGGCATGGTCTCTAACGAAGATCTGGGGTATGCCCTGCATCTGGCGCGTGAAGTGGGGTTGCCGGTCGGTCGCGTTCTGGTGATGTCGGCGTTCGTAACTGAGGAGAATCTTCAGGCTGCGGTGCAGTTGCAGTCTTTTCTCAAGGACCAACTGGTGGACCAAGCAACGGCTCGGCAGGTCGCTGCCATGTTGCTACAGTCGAAAATGTCACTGGAGAGTGCTCTGGAGAAGGTCGGCTGGATGAACCCCGGTGAGGTCAGCGGCAACAAGCTAGGTGAGCTGCTTGTCGAAGGTGGATATGTCACGCCGCATCAGCTGCAAGATGCCCTTGTGAAAAGTCGATCCTCGGGTGTGCCGTTTGGGCGTCTCTTGGTACTGAATATGGTGCTACCTGAGGCGCTTCTTTCCTCCGCGCTCAATGCTCAAATTCTCATCCGCGATGGCAAGGTCTCGAAAGAGCAGGCGATTCAGGGCTTGAAAGCGGCCAAAGAACGACAGGTATCCGTTGAGCTGCCTCTGATCGAGAGAGGCTATTACAGGCTGCCCACGCGGCACACGATCAGGTTGGGTGAGCTTCTGGTTCTTGCCGGTTTGATGACGGAAACCGATCTGATGTACGCGGTTGAGATCGGATTATTGAACAACAAACCTATCGGTCAGGTTCTCGTCGAGCTGCAGTACATATCGAAAGATGTGTTGGGTGCGGCTCTCGAGTTCCAAACCAAGGTCGCTTCCGGCGAGATCACCCCGTTGTGGGCCGCCCATCGCTTGACCGAGATCTATCACTACGGCGTCGGCAGTGCTTCTACAAGCCCTACCGAAGAAGACAGTTCGAAAACGCCTTCCGTTCCGGTTTCGTTGAGCAAATTCCTCACACTCGTCGGCGTTGTCACGGACGATGACATCAAGCGAGCTGTCGAGCTTAGCGTAGAGAATCCTCAGGTCCTGGGACGCATGTTGCTAATGGCGGGTTGCATCGACGAGAGCACTCTCAAGTCGGCACTGCGTTGTTATTCACTGGTCAG
Source organism: uncultured Candidatus Obscuribacterales bacterium (assembly GCA_964541355.1). GTDB lineage: Bacteria > Cyanobacteriota > Vampirovibrionia > Obscuribacterales > Obscuribacteraceae > JADYXR01. The sequence continues at coordinate 2,024 of CAZISK010000983.1, read as the reverse complement.
AGAAGGAATTCTTGGAACTGAACAAGCCTTTATAGCCTTCAACTACAGCCAGCAGAGCGGTATCAGCGTGGACGATGCGCTGCAAGAGTTGGGCGTGGTTCGCGGTTAACGAACTGTTCTACCGGTTCATATCCGGCCAGCTCATAATCTCGCGATCCGATATGTCTGCAAATGGGTCGAAATCGAGCCGCTGCGATTCCGGAATCTGTTTGATGTTAGTATCTGCGAGCGATTGTGCCACTGCCCGTAGTTCTACCGGCCGCGCCGGCAGCATAACCTGTCCCATTACTTTGGTCCTTATAGTCTGCATAGCAGCAAGCTTCGCTTTCATTGCAAGCTTCTCTTTTAGTTCTTTCTGCGCCTTAAGCTTCTCCGCCTTCGCCTTTGCCTCCAGGAGCGCTTTTTTCTTGAGTTCGGCTTCTGTCCTCAATGCTATCAGTTGCTCTTGCTCGCGCTTGGTAACCGCTTCTTTGTATGCTCTGTACGCGCGAATGTAATGCAGCAGCTTTCCGAAGTTCCATGTCATGCGGAAGTTGTAGCCGGAAATATGCGAGTTGGCTGGAAAAGCCAGGACGCGCGAATGATTGAGAGTCTGAATGGTCTTCAGTAAGCACGAGTTCAAGACACTATCCGCGGTGCTGGCATATATATGACCACGAAGATTGCCTTTTCGATCGATGCTGAAAATGCAAGCGGCACTACCCTGCACCTGGTCTTTGGCGTCTTTGGATAAATAGCTCATGAGCACGTGTTGGAAGGCTCTTTTATATCGCGAAATCCAGAAATCCCACTCCGGAGTATTTTCCGGCGCCTGAAGAAACTTGCCGAGTCCGTCTGAGTGGCTGGCCCAAGCAGTAGTGTTGATCGACTTGCTTTTGTCGACCAGCATCATCATGTCTCCCATCGGCATTATGTCTGCAGCCCAGCTTCTATACTGCGACTGATGGTGTTTGTTCTTGTTGTTTCCGCCCTGTCGAACCATATCCTTTCCCTGCTTCCACATGTTTTGCATTGAGGCAATCATGTCTGGCGGAGGTAACTTAATGGTACCGTCGGCAGTGACGACGGACTCTGGCTTTTTGCCACCAAACATTTGTGACACGCTGCTGCCGACCATGTTGAAAAAGTCAGATTGTTCGACAACCACCTTAGGAATGTTTGGAAGTTCATTGCCTTTTGCTGAAAGAGTCTGTTTGGTGAGGCTCGAGATCACTTCCGGAGGGCAGAGGCGGGCTGCCCATTCTAGCTCGGAAAGGGCTTCCGAATCTTTCCCCATTTTTGACTTTGCCATACCAAGATAGTAGTGGGTCAATCCGTCATCAGGGTTTTCCTGCAAATCCTTGGCCAGAAGAGCAGCGGCCTTGTCGTAGTTGCCGGCTCGATATTCTTTGATTGCATCGTGAAGTAGCACTGCCGACTCGTCGGCGTAAGCACCAGATGTGGTGAACAAAGCAATACAGAAGAGGAGGACGATCGACATCATCCGAACAGCGGGTCGGGTAGACAGCGCTTTCGGCCGCCTGGAGTGGTTAGAGTCTTTGCTTTCCGTTGTCACCGGGATTGGCTCTTGGTCATCTTGACTATAATACCCATTTTATAACCGAGTTTGACATTCGCTCCGTCGTTGACGCTTTTCTGCCTGCTTAGTTAGGTCTTTTGTCCTTCGGCTCGAGGCGATACAGCTTGAGCGTCTTATCGACTACCTTCACATCGAATCCGTACCGCTCGTACTTTTGTGTCAAGTCCTCATTAGCGTGCATAACGTATACATGGTCCTGTTGTCTGAGCCACTCCGGAGGAGGTACTTTGATCCAGGCGAAGGGCTGGTCTGATCTGAGATGCGACAGCGCCAGAACAAACAGGACGCTCTCATAGTTATGATCTACCATAACAATTGTGTTCGGCTCGGTCTTCAGAAAGTCCGCTAGCTTGGAGATTGGGTAGCTGAATTTGCCCCGTTCTGCCGGCAAATCGATATAAGCTATTGTTTGACAGGCTAAGAGGAAAGTAAAGACGGCTAGAGC
>CAZISK010000982.1:0-3240 GCA_964541355.1 uncultured Candidatus Obscuribacterales bacterium | reverse complement strand
GACGGCGGATTCTCTCCAACGCGAAATCCTGAATGTCCACGATCTTATCGAGAAAGTGCGCTCGGGCTATGCCGACATGGCCGATGAAAATGACGTTTCAATTTCCATTAAGAATTACGGTACTTCAAGTGTCTGCGCCGATCACGAGAAGATTAACCAAGTGATCTCAAATCTTCTCTCGAACGCGATCAAATATTCACCTGGTGGAGAAATTAACATTCGGATTGATGACCTTGCGCGGTCGATTAAAGTCACTATCTCCGATAATGGAAAGGGAATTCCGTCCGATGAGATCGATTATGTTTTCGACCGGTTCTTTCAGGGTAAAAACTCAAAGAATGTGAAAGGATCTGGCATGGGCCTGGCCATTGCAAAAACATGGGTTGAGATTCACGGGGGCGAGATCCATGCGGAGTCGGACGGGACAGGAAAGGGCAGTCGATTCTGGTTTACGCTGCCAAAATAATGTGTATGCTAAGCGCCTTCGATAAAATCTAGATTTTTCCCAGGAAACCCGAACTGGAAAAATTTACGATTGTTTTACCGCTGCCTTACATTAAATTTACATTAGCCTGGTAATATCTTCTCCACTTTTGGCCGCTCTCGAACTTTGTTTGTTCGCCCCCTCAGGGCTGGCCACTATCCGAATGCGGAGGTGGTATGCGGCAACGATCAACGATTCTAACGAATGCGGGAAGGACACTTGTCCTTTGCCTGTCATTGATACTTCCTGCCGATCGCTGCTCCGCCTCAGTTGAGAATCTTTTAAGACAACCCGAAGACAAGATCGATGTCGGGATTGCCGCGCTCACTCTCGCCAAAGAAATATATCCAGAAATTGACATTCCTTCCTATTCAGAAAAGATCGACGCCATGGCTGGCCAGGTGCGGCGGCTGGCGAGGGGCACGAGCGACCCCGACCAGAGAGTTCGATGCCTCAACACTGTCATCCTGCTCTACGGTAAATTCCAAGGCAGCCGAGATGCTTCCGCGCGAGAATCGGAAAGTTATTACCTTAATCGCGTTCTAGACACCAAACAAGGGAACTGTTTTTCCATGCCGGTTTTGTTTATTGCGGTAGCGCAACGGCTGGGTTGGCCTGTTCATCTCGTTCACGTACCGGATCATTCTTTCGTGCGTTATGTGGATCCAGTGTTGAAAGAGCAGAACATTGAAACCACAAGCAACGGTGGATATGTTTCCGATGAGAGTTATGCGAGAGATTTTAAGGTGAGCCAGAAAGGTCGCAAAAGCGGAGCCTACCTTCGCACATTAACCCATCGCGAATTGCTAGGCGACCTGGTGGAGATAAACGCGATCACATTGGGCCAACAGGGGAATCTGTCGAAATCTATCGACTACCTCAAAGTCGCTACAAAGTTAAATCCGCGTCTCGTAAGTGCGTGGGCGAACTTGGCTAACGCCAACAAGATGATGGCGAAACGTTCAAGCGGACTAGAAGCCGAAAGACACCTTGAGATGGCAAAAAAATATTCAACGACTCTTGATGAACTGGGATTTGTTCATCCCAGAGATGTCCCTCAATTTACGTCCACCGGGAGGCCGGCACAATGAAGATCAAATCATGGCTAATTACGATAAGTATCTGCGCTGCAATGAATTCAACAGCGCAGGCAGTTGGAGTTCCAGGGTTCATTCTGCCCGCCAGGTATTACGATGCCGGTACGGGCCGTTTCATCAGTGCGGACCCTATCGTTCAAGCTCCCAACGATCCCCAAAGCTTGAACCGATATGCGTATGTCCGGAACAACCCACTCAACCTGACCGATCCATCTGGATATAGCTGGTTGAGCAAGGCGACAGGCGTTCATTGGAACTTCAACAGGGTCATCCATCACAATCTCGGCATTGACAGGGTGAGTTTCGGAGCTTACGCAGGCCCAGGTGGAGAAATGAGCTTTTACTTCTCCGACAACGACGTGAAGATCGGTGGTGGAGTGGGGGTCGGTTTAGGGTTTCACGCCGGCACGTCCTTCAGCGATTTCGATGTGCAGACTACTCAAGGAGCATACATGAGCGCTGGATATGATCCTTATGGAGGGCCGTATCTTTCCGGAGGGGGTGGTATCGGGCCGGTGAATGGTTCCGGAATATATTATCCCAAGACAAATAACTACCAGGTTGGGGGAGGGGTGACAGCTGGTCGGGCTGGTGTTGGAGCTAGCTACTCATCATTTGGTGGAACAAATGTAAGCGCAGGAGGTTACGGAGTTGGTGCAAATTATGGGTTGAAGGATGGCAAGACTCGTTATGCCGTTAATCCGGCCGCGTTTGGCGGACTTAAGGCGAATAATCGGACTGAAGTTGATTATTCAAGGTTCGATCCAAATGGAACCTATGGCGGCCCAGGTGGTGCAGGTGACTATCTTGTCCCCGATCTTTGGTGGAATAAAGCATTTTATGGCCATGATAATCGGTTTTCATCCGGCGAAGGATCTGCGGATTTCTACGAAGCGAACCAGATGATGGCAGTCGACATGGCAAAAGGTTCCCTTGCCGCGATGAGAGCTCATCCGTTCTTAGCCCCCGTAATCGCTCCCGTGACAGCGTTGATGGTTCCGCTCTATTACTCAGCCGTCACTGTTCCGGGTGCGCTATACTACCCGTTTGTTAATGGTCGATGAGAAGTCAAGAATAGTTCGCTTATTGGAGTTGGCTGGGGCTGCAATTCTATTTTCGGCCTCTGCGTGCGCTCCGCTCTTACGGGTGACGGGAAAACCTGTAAGAGCGGATTGCATTGGATACGGAGTTACATCTATCTCTGCATCGCAAGACTCAAACAAATTCGTCATTAGTTATTGCGACGATAGGGAGAGTCTAATTGCGGTTGGAGGGAACACAACAGATGAATCAAAGATCCTTTTACGAAGTGATGATTCATTACTTCTAAGACCGATTTTCTTGAAGGACAGCGCTCAGATTGCCTTCATTGAAAGGACGGCGGTCGACAAAAGCTCGATCAAGGTCCGTCATGAAGATGGGACAGTTGCGCAGCTAACCGCCGAAACGCCGGAATCCAACAACATCACCGACATAGCCCTCTCGTCCGACGGAGAAAAAATCATTTACATCGATGCTCAGACGTATGGGCATTCGTCTCCAGTTGGATCTTCTGAGCCCCATGACAATGATTTTTATTCGCTTTCGATCCACGATAAATCCATTAAGAGGTTAAGTTTCTCGAAGGAATATCGTCTGAGCGGAATCTCAATATCGAGA
>CAZISK010000981.1:0-3246 GCA_964541355.1 uncultured Candidatus Obscuribacterales bacterium | reverse complement strand
TGTAGGCAGGGTTACGTTCAGTATCCAGCAACGACGAGAATGTCATGCCGTTGTATGAATAGTGCAGGTACAGCCCCAGCGGGGCGGTCTCAAATCGATCGGAAAAGATCTGATCGAGCGCCAGTTGAAGATCGGCTCTAGTTGTGATCGGAAATTTTCTTGTTGCTGTAACAATGTTTTCCATCGAATAGGAGTCAAAATTAGTGATGAGCCGCTCTGCGGCGAGGACAGCGCTGATGGGCTTCGAAACGTACTTTTTGACAGCAGTATTCTTGGCGCTCACCGTGCGCTTTTTGCCGGCCGTTTTCTTGCCGCTCACGACGGACTTGCCTGCGGTCTTCTTGCCCTTCACCATGGACTCTTTAACTGCAGTTTTCTTTCCCTTCGCCACGGATTTGCCGGCAGCTTTCTTGCCTCTCACCATGGCCTTTTTGTTTGCAGTTTTCTTGCTGCCGCTCTTCGTCTTCGATAGGCTCTGCATGTTTTTAGGCATAAAAAATCGCACCTCGCTTAAGCAAACGGGAAGTCTTCATTTGCGGCCTCTCCCTAGCGGGGACTTTTCCCATCATATACAACGATCTGAGAAGTTGCTGGACGCTTTTGTTAAACCTATAAAGAAAGCGTTCAACTTCGAAATTAATCGCACTGGAGAAAATTTTTCGGACATGTCCAATAATCACGACTCGGCGATATACCTTTGTATGGAGATGGAAGGCACTCGCTAAGTACTCTACCCGCGGTCAGAAAAAATGTTGGGGCATAATTTTTTCAGCGGTTCGTAGAGCATGCTCGTTTAATGGCTGCGGCGCGCTTTTCTGAGGCAACTTCAACATGGTATCGGACAAGATTCAACCGTCGAGCAACGGTTGGGGCAATTTTTTTGGCAACGAACATATTCTCAATGATGTCGACTTCGATCGTTTTTCTGACATCACCAAACAATCATCGAAATCTGACGAATACTTCGGACAAGTGATTTTCACAAGCGGAGATTCAGCGGACAATAAAACCGATCGACCGGAGGAAAACTCCACCGAACGCTCCAGCATAGACAAGCTGCAAAGCAATTACGGTATACACGTGGTTCGCATCATTTCTCCGACCAGGACGGAATACTGCGTGTATCAAGACAACAAACTACAGTTCACCACGACCGGTGCTGACCTGGAAAAAGAACTAAAGGCAAATGGATTTCACCCGCTGGCTGAATTAGGGTACAACAAAGACTCTACGCTGGGTAATTATCTCGGCTACCTAAAGCGTCACTACGGTTTGACACCAATCCAGATCATCACTACGAGTGGCTCGACGTATGCATTCTATAATGAGAATGGGCGATTGGTAGCAAATGGACAACCGTCAGACGTACAGCAGCAGCTAGAGAAGAACAAGGTCGCCAGGCTCAACCCGGAGGCTTGCGGCAAGAAGATAATCACACACCTCCCCAGCGGCGATACTTCGATTGAATATCCAGATGGCTCTGAAATCGTTCTGAGCAAGCACAAACAGGTAGAGCGCTACCTGAGCCCCCGCGGAGAAAGATTCACGCCGACAAATGTAGATGGCTCCCTGTGGGAAACAGGCGACGGCGTCATCATCAAGGGTAAGTTCTCATTCAGTGCAAATGGCGACGTTACCCTCTCACTTGTGGATGACACCAGTCCTCTGGCAAAGAGAATCTTCACTGGTGACAGAGGAGTCGTCGACATTTATCGAGACGGTTCTAGCGCCGCATTTTCGGACGGGAAAGTTACTCGGTTCGCCTTCGAAGACGGCACCGCGATAAATTTCAATGCCGGCGACGACCGTTGGACAATCGCGGAAAAGGGCGGTAAGACTTGGAATCTCAAATTGACCAAGGGACTCCTCTTCGCACCGGTGAACGAAGGCGAACAGCCCCTTACAGATGATGAGCAGATTGGGCTAAAGAACCTATTGAGTAAAGCTTATGAGACGATGGGAAAACTTCCTGAAGCAATTCTTCAATACCAGACAGTGCTCACCGCAGCTGAGCAACGCTACACACCTGGCAGTATCGAGGTCGTGGCTCATCACAAACATATGGAAGGGCTAAAGCAACGCAACAATAATCAAAAAGGGGCAGGCTGGCATACAAGAGAGATTAAGGAGGTGACAAGAGTAAAAGCCAATCTCGAAACTCTGTATAAGGCTCCAGATGACCTGTCACGTGCCTTCCTCGTAGTCGATGCCTTGCCGGACAACCTGACACTCGACACTGCAGGTAAGGTCTTGAAGTTTACCTTCAGCAATGGTGGAAAAACGCTCGAGGCGATCCCGGGTCTTAGACTTCCTGGTACTAGAGATCTGGCGCAGATAAAGGCTATAGGTGTTGAAAACAAACAGCTCAAGATTGAAGGCCAAGGAAGTTTTCAAGTCAAGATTCCAAACACCGACGTCCTAATTGATGTGAAGCTGGACGACGTTGTTTGCGATGTCTCGATTGATCCGAAAGATCCATCCAGGCTTAGACTTTCGAACATAAAGGGTCTCACTATCTCATCGCTCGGACTCAAATTTCAACCTGAGCACATAACACTATCATCGACAAAGAACGACGACGGGTCCAGCAGTCTGAAAATAGAGTTCGGCAAACTAGTCCCCTATGTCGAAAAAGATGCAAAGCCCCAGGCACCCGGACTGATAGACCTCGTGGCAGCAGCGGCGCCAGTTATCCCTTCATTGGAAGTCAATGTTCCAGCACATGTACGCCTCGACCGATTGTTCGGCGAAGTTCGCAATTGGTTCCAATCCGATGATGCCAGGGACAGCGGCAAGATGATTGAAGCGATTGGCGGCTTATACGCCAACACTGACATATCAAACATTTTCAAGAACGTCACCCAACTAAAGAAGAGTGGCCACAGGTTCGAGGCCGAAACCGTTGGCAACAAAATGTACATCTTAGGCGGCATCCCCGTCGAGATCGACAAGATAGTTGCCGCCGAACTTCAACGAGATGGGGGCAAGGTCATCCTCAAGAACATCGAAGGAGTACGGGCTAAAATTCCCATTCCTTCCGACGTCGCCAATGCCCTTGGGATGAAAAATCCCATGGAAATTGGCTTCAAAGAGATTGAATTGAGCGAGCCTGATAAAGACGGCAACAGAATCGCCACGATCAAAACCGATTCGATAATAGAATCAGTCTCTATCAAGGTCGGTCCGAAATTCGAACCTATCCAAGACAAGCAAGGCAACATCACGATAGACACTACGCTTAAGCGA
>CAZISK010000980.1:0-3248 GCA_964541355.1 uncultured Candidatus Obscuribacterales bacterium | reverse complement strand
GATCCGGTGACACTGAAACGGCTTCTCTATAAGGCTCCGGTCGAGCGTATCGAGGATCCTACTCTGGCTCAGCTCTTTCGCGATCAACAGATGGATATCGACAGTCGCATCACGATGGTGGCAGAGCGAGGGAAGAAGCGTTTCCTCTATTGCAGCCTTCAGCTCTATGATGGACCAGATAAGGACCTGATCCAATTGGCAGAGCAGATACTCGTTTCAATACCGGAGAGGAGCAAGGGTGAATCGGTAAAACGCTTGCTCACAGCCGAAGAGTTTGCCCAACGTGCGGAGATCGAACTTGACTATTACCGCGCGCAGTGCCCGGATCTGGCAAGCAGGGTTGAGGTTCGAGACGATATCCCGGGCGTTCTGGTGTCGCAAGGCAACCTGCTGATCGGTAAAGGCAGAAAGATATTCGAAGGCCGAGCGGAAGCACTTCTCAGCCATGAAGTGGGAACGCACATTCTGACCAACTACAATGGGCATCTGCAGCCGTTCAAACAGATGAGCGCCGGATTGCCAGGTTACGACCAATTGCAGGAATCGCTGGCAGTGCTCGCGGAATACCTCGTCGGCGGATTGAGCAATCGACGAATGCGCACTCTTGCAGCACGGGTTCTCGCCGTTCACTGGCTGATCGAAGGAGCGGATTTCGTCGAAGTTTTCAATCGCCTCATGACCCAATACGATTTCAACGATGATGTTGCATTCACTGTGACGATGCGCGTGTTTCGCTCCGGGGGATTTACCAAAGACGTAGTCTATCTGCGCGGTTTTAAAGAGCTGCTAGACCAATTAAAAAATGGATTGCAGCTGGACTTGCTCTTCCTCGGAAAATTCGGCATCGAGCATTTGCCGATCGTCCGAGAATTGATGTGGAGAAAAATACTTGTGCCCGCTAAAATGAAACCGTACTATCTTGAAAAACCAGCTGCTCAGAAGCGTCTCGACAAAGTTAGAAAAGGCATCTCTGTCATGGATTTGGTGGGTAAACCATGAACGACCAGGAGGGCAACCGTCTTTTTTCGGTTGCCATGATCGCGCTGGAAAATGGCGATTTCGCCAAATCAGAACGGCTTTTGCGCGAAACAATTGAGACCATGGGGCCCAAACATCCCGTGTCTCTACTTTCGCTCAAAACTCTCGCCAGCATCGCCCAGGAACAGGGACGATATGAGGAATCCCTTCATCTGTCGCTTGACCTGCTCGACTCTCAGATTTCTACATTTGGGATCAACCACGCAGAAGCAACAAGAACGATTCGCGGCATTCTCGACCTGTGCAAGGAGCTCAAAGATGACAACATCGCCAGAGAGGTCGAGGCGATGGTAAAAACAGCATCGGACTATGATAAGAACAACACTTCGCAGAGTCTGAAGCGACTTCGAAGTGATCCGAATGACCTGCGCCGAAACAAGCAAGGCATCAAGGATAAGATTGCCACATATCTATCTCGACTGTTCAAGAAATAATTACAGGGCCAAGACCTCTCTTGAAGACAAACGATCCATGGAGACCCCAGCCAGGACCCACTGAAGTTTCGCCTCAGTCTTCGAACTCAATTCTCTTCGGCAGAAATACATCTTTGAAGATCGCGGTCTCGAGGTCGGCCTGAGCATTGCCCTCCTGCTTTAGCTTGTGAAAACAGTAAGCCCGTGCCAGATAGTAGCCAGCCACATTTGGGTCATCGACGATGATGCCCTTTAGCTCTTGCATGGCGCTACCCCATTTTCCCAGTTGAATCTGGATTTTGGCTTTCCGAAAACCGAACTCAGGATTGCTCTTGTGCGTCGCAAGCGCCTGACAAGCATATTCGTAAGCTTTGTGGGGATCGGGCTCGTTGGAAAAATAGGCGACATTGAGCTTCAACACGCCAGGAGCGCCCGACTGCGTAGCTTTCGACGGCACAGCCGAAGCCGACGGGGTCGATTTCTTAGCGACCTCCTGGACAGGCGACGAACAGTCTGGTTCGAGGTCGAGTAACACCGATTGTGGTATCGGTTTTGGATCGGAGGGTTTTACGGCCAGCACCAGGCCATCGCCTGACCACTTGCTTTTCAAAACAGGACTTTGTCGCTGTCCTGGATAATCCTGCCTGACTTCATCCTGAACGAGGTTGTTGACGGAATTGAAGGCATGCTCGAGAGGGGTAGCACTTCCTTTGACGCGCAATGCTTCCAGGAGGCGCCTGGTGAACACACCGTTGTCATATCGCTTCGATTCCCAGGACTGCTGATCGGGCTCGCTGGAGCAGATTACCATCTGTCCGCTACCGATGGCCAACGCATCAGTGTCGAAATTGCCTACACGCGTGATGCCCTTGGATTGAGGCGAGACGCCTCCACTATGGCACGCATCGAGCACAAGCAACACTCTCTGCGCGTCGACGCGCTCTTTCAGATCCTTTGTCATTGCCTGCATTTCGATACCTGTTGCAAACAGCTCATTCGGTTCGGTATCGTAAGCCACGATGAAGTTCTTCCCCATCTTATCCAGTTGGGAAGGACTTCCGTGCGTCGAGAAAAACAGGACAATCAGATCATCCGGACGAGCCACACGCCCCAGGAACATATTGTCCAGCTCGGACAGAATGCGCCTGCGCGTTGCCTTCTCATTCAGAATGAGCCGCACGTGGTCGGGAGCGAAGTTGGCCTCCTTGATTAGATAATCGTAAAAATCTCGGGCGTCTTTGGCAGCAAATTTGAGCTGAGGAATGTCATTCTTTTCAAATTTGCTGATGCCCACGATAATCGCCCATTTATCGTTGACAGGTTTGTTCTTGGCCGCTTCGCTCACAGCGGCTTTAGCCTCGGTCGTATCGAAAGCGTTCTGAGCATGTCCGGCCGTCCTAGAAGAGCAACTCATTATTAGTGCCAGCACTATTGCAGAGAGTCTCAATGGCATCATAAATCACCCCTGACGAATTCAAGTACATATCCTTGTGATTGTCACCTCTATATCTACTACCCAGGTTCTAGCAGAATTAGAGGCTACAAACCTGCGGACACCGCCGGATCGGATATCCAATCAAGCGATATAATCTCTTCAATGGCTCGGTTTCGTGCCTTAAAGAATACAGCTTAAAGAAGTAAGCGTGTAATTGTTTTATTGAGGATGCCGAGAAAACTCCTGATAATCGATGATGAAAAAAGCATTCGTCAGATTTTAGAGATCGCGCTCGAGGATGAGTGGACGGTTTACTCGGCAGCCTCCGGATTAGAAGGAATCGCTCTTGCCGGCGAAGTTCA
>CAZISK010000979.1:0-3254 GCA_964541355.1 uncultured Candidatus Obscuribacterales bacterium | reverse complement strand
GCAAAAGGGACCCGGGCGCCTGAGAAAGGCATTGCGGATGTGGTACAGACCTTTCGTTCTGGCTCACCGCATCCCGGTCTTCAAGCGGGTATGGCTCTGGGTGGCGGTGATGGCCGCTTACACGTTCATCGTGGACTGGATTGCCGAAGAGAACTTTCCGGTGCATGTATTCAAGGAGTTCGGCACCGTCTCATCCTGCGGAATCATCCTGGGTTTGCTTCTGGTTTTCCGCACCAACTCCGCCTATGAGCGCTGGTGGGAAGGCCGGAAGCTCTGGGGTCAGCTGGTCAACGACTCGCGCAATCTCTGTTTGAAAATCCGCTCCATAGAGGCGATTCGACCCGCTGAGCGCATCCGATTCGGCGAGCTGGTGATTTCATTTGCTTATGCTCTCAAGCACCGTCTGCGCGAGACAGATCCGACCAAACCGTTGCCCGGTGTCGGCAATATGACCGAGCAGGAGATGAGCAACATTCCTGTGCACGTGGCCAGCCAGATATACGATCTGTTGATGCGCTGGCGAAAGGAAGGGCAGATCGATGGGCTCCTGGCTCTGCAACTCGATTCACATGCCCAGGCTTTCATGAACATCTGCGGCTCCTGCGAGCGCATCAAGAACAGCCCCATAGCGATTTCGTACCGCGCCTTTATGCGCCAGGGCATCGCGCTTAACTTGTTGTCCATGCCCTGGTACCTTTCTCAGCAGTTTGAAGTCTGGTGGTGTTTGCCGCTTATTTTGATCTCGACCTACTTCCTTGTAGGCATCGAGCTTATTGCGGAGGATATCGAAGATCCTTTCGGTTATGACGGCGATGATCTGCCTCTCGACAATATCTGCGCGAACATCAAAGAGACGGTGGGACAGATTCTCAACGTCAACAATGAAAGCGAGTTCACACGTTCAATGGATCTACCTCGATTTGACTTCTTGAAATAGTGCTCGAGATTGGTTGACTCTGAGTCAGCGTTCGGGAAAAACAAAGTGTCACCTCCACAACAATCACACCTCTTCAAAGCTTTCAGTCGTGACGGCAAAGTCAAGCGTTCTGAGATTCTGGAGCTTTTCGAGAAGAGCGGTATCCTCCCTGACGATCCAAGAGCGCGAAGGCTCATCTCTCTTCTGTCTATAAAGAATGAGGATCTTTCTGACCTCGAATTTCATTCGGTGGTTGAGAGTTCGCCGGCTCTTGCCGAGCAGGTGCTTGGCGGTAGCCTCGTCATTCCGCAGTTCGCCCAGTTTTCCTCGGAGCTGACCAAGATCTTTGAAGGCGTCAGCGAGTTGCGGCAAGGCAAATTACCGACTTACATTCCGCAGCTCGAGCGTGTCGATCCAGAAAAGTTCGCGGTCTCGGTCTGTACAATTGACGGGCAGCGCTTTTCGATTGGGGACAGCGATGACTCCTTTTGCGTACAGTCATGCTCCAAGCCGATGACCTACTGCATCGCTCTGGAAGCGGTGGGCGGTGAGGAGTTGCACAAGTATGTCGGCAGAGAGCCCAGCGGTAAGACTTTCAATGAGCTGACCTTGAACTCCTGGGGGCTGCCCCACAATCCGATGATCAATGCGGGTGCCATCATGTGTGGTGCCCTGATAAAACGCAAGACCGCCTCCGATCGATTCGACTTCGTCATGGACAAGTGGAAAGAAGCCGCTGGCGGAGCGAAGATCGGGTTCAACAACGCTGTTTATTTATCCGAGCGCCAGACCGCTGATAGAAATTTTGCGCTTGGCTATTTCATGAGAGAGAAGAAAGCCTTCCCACCAGAAACTGAGCTGCTGGATGTGCTCGAGTTTTACTTCCAGTGCTGTTCGATAGAAACTACGACCAGGGCAATGTCTGTGATTGCTGCCACGCTGGCTAATGGCGGAACCTGTCCGTTGACGGGCATTCAGGTGTTTCGTCCCGACCATGTGAAGAACTGTCTGTCGTTGATGCTGTCCTGCGGCATGTATGACTTTTCGGGAGAGTTTGCCTTCGCTGTCGGAATACCTGCCAAGAGCGGCGTTTCCGGAGCGATACTATTGGTGGTGCCGAATCTGTGCGGTGTGGCCGTCTGGTCGCCGCGCCTCGATGAGCTCGGCAACAGCGTCAGAGGCGTTGAGTTCAGTAAGCAGCTGGTTTCGAAATTCAAGTTTCACACCTTCGACAGCATGGTCGGTTTGCTCGACAGCCGGATCGACCCGCGGCGCGATCCGTATGAATCTCGCCTGACAGGCACCTATGCTTATCTCTGGGCCGCCTGTCAGGGCGATGTCGCGGAGATGCGCCGCCTGGTCGCAAAAGGGGTGAGTCCGACGTCTCAAGACTATGACGGCAGGAGCGCATTGCACCTGGCTGCCAGTGAGGGGCAGCTCGAAGCGCTCAAATATCTTCTCGGGCTCGAGGTCGACGTCAACGCGCTCGACCGCTGGCAGAACACGCCTCTGGATGATGCCGTACGCAATGATAACCAGGCGGTCGTTTCAATACTAAAAGAGCACGGTGCCAAACCCGGACAAAAAAACGTGAAGCGCATCGACAGTTGACGACCCTCGGCAATGTGAATCGTATTCCTCTTTGCTGAGTACGTGCGCCGATCAGGGCTTTTATATGCCAGCGGGACGCTGGCGCTCCCAGTGGTGTGTCGCTCGCTGAGCGGTTCTTCGGTGGTTGAGCTCTTCGCGTCTACCATGTTGCTCAAAAGAACGCCGCAGCGGAACAGTAAGCCGGCAATCGCGCCAGAAGTTATCGTAAGCGGAGCGGCGATAAGGATTCCATTTCTCAAACTGCAATCGACCTGATATCTCGACAGGCTGGTGCGGCTTTTGTTCTTAAGAGCCTGAAGATTTCCCGTTTCTGCAATCGACCTGATATCTCGACAGGCTGGTACCGCTTTCGTTCTAAGAGTCTGAAGGTTTCCCTTTTCCGTCAAAAGAATCTTTCAAATATTCTTCCTGGAGCCGCTCATCTGCAGTCGATGTTAAATCGTTCCCTGCCCGGTAGGGCAGGTTCTGGGTGCCGATTTAGACGAGGCTTGGAGTGCATTTGGTAAACCAATGGTAAAAAATCTGGACCAACTCTGTTCTTTGAAGAAAAAGGCGGTAGCTCTCCCAGCCGAAATGTTAGATTGGATTTGTAGGTCTTAGCCGGAGGCAATCGCGTTGCAAGACTCGGTGGACAGTAAGCTCATTAAGCTCGTTACTGCCGATGAAGACCCATCTCCGTCGCCGGCGTATCCAGCTGCCGCCAATTCCGAGGCGCCCGAGGCGAAGG
>CAZISK010000978.1:0-3259 GCA_964541355.1 uncultured Candidatus Obscuribacterales bacterium | reverse complement strand
GGAGGCAATCACGTTGTATTGGTCTCTGATTACGATCCTAAGACTGGAACAGTAAAAATAGACAACTCCTGGGGTCAGAAAAATGATGTGCGAATCTCAGTAAGCGATTTGTATGATAGTATGCAAACAATGTCTAAGGGCTCAGGCGGCAAGTATGAGTGGAAGACGCCAAAGAAAAAATAGAAGCATCAACGACAGGTGACAACGAGGCAAAAAAATGGTCGACTATCCAGTAGACAAGCCAGCGATGCCGGCACACATCCATAGTAAAGACCAGACAAGTTCATCGAGAAGCACTTTTAGCAAGGATAGAAAGACAGTGACTCAGACAGTTCTTACCAAGATTACGGAGATGGAACCAATTGATTCAATAACTGTTCCACACTCCTGGCGAAAAGCCCTGAATCACCCGGACGAAGGAGCTCTCTCCACAAGCATCACCTTCACTCCGGCGAATGGCAATGGCGCCAGCCTATCGATTTTTGATCGTGGTATCGACGTCGGAAAAGCAGCGGCAGATCAATTCAAAACTTTGCTTCTAAAGCCGTCCCATGTTCTATCTAATGAAGAGGTGAGCGCCCTCGGGTATGACTTACTTGATACCATTGGCGATGCTTCTGCATTTAGCATTAGGCAAGCTGAGACCCGGTTGATTGGAGGCAAGCGCTTGCTCCGTATAGACGGGGAGTGGAAGTCGGGTGGAAAGCAATTCGTCGGATACTATTTCCCCGAATGGGCGCATCAGGCTGGACAAAAATTGACCGACTTTCAGTCCGTTAAAGAGGTGTACTTCGAAGGTAACGACCCGGAGTTCTCCAAACTTCTTCCGGAAGCGAACTCGGCGATGGAAAGTATTGTTTGGAAGCGCTGACTAAGAGGACACTCGAGAGACCCTGGTCAAGAACGCTTGCAAAACGCGGCAAAAATAACAAAGCCCTCTATTCAATGTCAAAGAGTAGATATGTCTTTTCAAACTCGTCCGAACACAATAAAAATATTAGTAGCCTTCTCACGCTTTCAATTATCGTGCGTTTGAAACGAGCTCCATTTGCGCAAGCTGCTCTCGAATTGCTGCGTTGTCCGGATCGGCAGCAAGTACTGCCCGCAAGAACCGCCCTGCGAAAACTCTATGATTGAAGAGAGAGAGGGCGTTCGTATACCTGATTAACTCTTCCGAACTTACCTTCCTCAAACGCATCAGCGCCTGAAACTGTCCAATCGAAACGTCAGGTCTGTTCACCCGAAGAAGTGTGTAGGCTAGCTGCTCTCGAGCAGCAGGATCGTTAGGGTTTTTCTTTACTTCCTGGACCCAGAATGACACCACTCTCGAATCGTCGATTTGACTTCCCCTCGTCACCTCGCTACCAGCTGAAGTGTTACCATCACTATTTTCGAAAGTAACTCTTTGCGAGATTGAGTTCGACTTCGCTGGAGGAGGTGCGGAATTGTATGCGCCCTGGGCCGGTAGCGAGTATCTGGTGGGTTCCTCCTCTTCGGATTTTGAATCCGTAGACGGGCTATTGATGACAATGCTTGCCGCGATCGGTTTCGAAGCTAAAGAAGTCGAGGTTGCGTCGCTCCTGGAATACATGAGCGAAACTATCGAAAATCCGATCATAAAGACAATCCCGATTAGATAAATAGATAGATCAGAATGTTTCGACCTTTTCTCTTTTGACTGCTGGACAGAGCTTTCAACCTTCTCGACGACTCTCTTTTCACGTACGCGAAAGTCGATGTCGGTGGTCTGCTGTCTTTGAGTAAAGCCTTCAACAAGCTTCTGGCAGTCGGCACTATGTTCTTGGCTGGCCGGCAGCCGGGCCGTAATCTCTAAGGACGACTGCGATCGTTCTTGAAGAACGGACGCTACTCCAACTGCATCGATCAACGATTGCACGTAATCGTTTGGTGGCGTGTAAGAACAATCCTCCGGCTCGAAAGACAACTCGAGTACGGAGGAAGTATGTGTGGACAGTCCAATTGATGACGGACCGGAAAGAAAGCTCGCCACAGCGTCTGAACTCAAGTCCAAATGTTGTTGCAGCTCCCATTCGTCTTGAGGAACTGCCTGTCGGAAGACGTAATTGCCGAATGGTATCAGTAAGAGTTTGCACACGGCACCAGTTCCGGATTCACCCGTACCATCAACGACACAGCCGCTGATAATGACATTGTTGGCAATCAGAAGGCGCCCGCTAACCATCTTTCCTGTAATTTCAACGACACCAAGTTTGGTTGCTTTTGCATTCGCGATGACGTCTAAGAGAATATTTGGGTTTTGAAAACTACCCTGCGTTATGCAAGTGCTGCTGCCAAAACTGCTATGGTTTGAAGCAATCTGAAAATAATTCATGGTATCAACCTCCCCACTGACGATCCGCCTTTTGACTCGAGTATTTTCAGGTCACGGTGTTCTCCGGATCCCGTTTGAAAGAGTCTTCCACCTTTACTTATTGGAGCCTCAGCTATTGTTGATCGTTTGTATTGTCTCCAAAAACTTGTGGGTGAACAAAGGTCGGCCATACCTGTTTGCCAGTGGGAGCCAGGTTCGGAAGATAAGAGACGCCCATGTAGTCCAACATTTCCTTATCAATTGGCCAATGGTTAAGCGATACACAGTTATCCGCTATGCGGTCATGATAGGGTGTGCCCAAGGGGGGCTCCTGCTGTGTCTCGCCTCCTTTCGTGAATCCGTACGCTGGTATGTAACAAATCAGTCGTTTGTGAATGTTGCCGGTCTTACTTACCGGATCGTCAATAATTGGTCCATCGATCTTAACCATGGCATATGGCTTGACTATCGGTACGGCTGACACACCCCGGGCGGTGACGGCTCCCGGAAATAGTTGAGCGAAGTTAAAACCGAAGAAAGTAATTGGAAATGGAACGAACACATTTGCGCTAAGGTCGCATGTATAAATGGTTGCGTCGCCAAATGACTGATCAACCGTAATTTTTGCAGAAGCATTTTTTATGCCCAACTTCGAGCACATTTGCTGAGCAAGAGCGCTATAGTCCTGATTTTTGGGATTCTTGTAGGTATTGGGGCGAGGCAAACCCAACCAATCGCCATCCTTTTTACAGGCAACCCACGCCAGGTTGGAAGCGACAGCTGAAAGTTGTCCGACATAAAGCAAATGGGCGCTCAAATTACCCAAGAAGATCATCAGCGGCACAGAAATTAGTATAAATATGATTGTGCCGACGACGCCTTCGGCAAGCACAGCACCGTGCCTGCCTCTACACTTGTTGACCCTAG
>CAZISK010000977.1:1185-3263 GCA_964541355.1 uncultured Candidatus Obscuribacterales bacterium | reverse complement strand
TATCGCAAACCATTAGATACACCAAGAAAGATCGCTCCAGTACGGGCAGTGAACGTATTTGCAGCCGGCGGTGAACAGTACACCAAACCCGTCATTGAGGACCTATGGCATCATCTCGACCACCAGATGGACAGATTAGGGTGGACAGCCGATCAAAAGACTCGGAAACGGGACGATATCAGCGAATTTATGAATCGATACAATACGGAGGAGAAGAAAGCTGAGACCTTGCAGTTGGCCGTAATGGAACTTACGAGTCTTGCAGACACGAAATGCGGTCCTGCCGAACCCGGTGCACATCGCCCGGCGGCAAAGGACAAAACCGTTCAATGGCTCAAATGTGCAGAACGTCTGTCTCAGAAGGTATTGCGAGACCACGCTTTAGAAATCAGCCGGATCAACTCCGATAGCAAGCTTAGCCCAGAAGAAAAGGAGAACCGTGTGCGCGAGCAGGACAAATTGAGGAACACTGCCGATGCATTCTTGATCTCCGCGTACCTCGAGGCCGCCACTATAGTTGGTACCGGACATCCGGGCATTACTTCGTTCAATATTGATGATGCAATTGCTCGTCTAAAATCGGCGCCGGTCGATACGGTTTCGGATCTACGATCACAGTTCCTTCTCTTTGCGTACGAGCCGCTGCCAGCTTCCTCAGCACAGATGAGGGTTAGACATGCTGCGACAAAGGCACAGGTTTATGGCGATAACGAATTGCTTCGCAAACATGCTCAAATTGTCAGTCTCATTTCGAGCAGTCCAGTATCGAGGAGTTCACCGGAAATGTTCATGAAGACGGTCGGCACCCTAGCGTCCATTGTCGATTCGACAGATAAAACCGCTTGTGAGCATGCGAAAAATGCGTTCAAAGACCTGGCCAACAAAGTGGCTGAAATGTTCGAAGTCGAACCCGATGCCGAGAACTCTCCGGAGTGGGTTCGTGCAATTGAAGCCTTTTACAAAAAGGCACCACCGGCAGTGCGCCTCGAGTTGGCCGAAAAATTGCAATACTCGAGTAATAAAGCCTTGCGGCATCTCTCCTATAAAGCAATCGGTGAGCTTCTGTTGAGTAACGACGAATCAATTCGGAACAGAGCGGATAATCTTATGAAATCTGTCGAAAAAGACAGGTGGCCGGAGCTGTTTCATGCAATCGCAGAGGCTCCCTCAACAGCTGCTGCAAACAGCTCCAAATACTATGACTGGTTCATTCTTCTTGCCGAATCTGAATTGCAGAGGTTGAAGACGGATCCTTCAGCGTCCACACAGGAAGGGCAGAAGACCATATCGGAATTCACTGCCGTGCTTGAAAAGCTGAAGGCGGCGCATAAGGCCAAGCGGTGAGAATCAAAATTATTGTGGGAAAGAGCGTTCATTTATCTATCTTGGAGGAATTGTTATGTGGAACGAAAGTCAAAACGATTGCGGCGGTCACAAGCCCAACCTGGAAGCTTCAAAACGTTCTGCGCCGGACTGGTATAGCAACCTGTATGGTACAAACGGCAACTTCATCGCGCCTTCCGCAAATGACTCTGCACTTGCCGGCTCGAATTTTCCGACTGCTGAAAGCCTCTTACCTGAGGATCCCCCGGAAGATCCCAATCGTGATACTGCCGCCCAATCGGAACCAAAATCTGAAAATGAATTGAAAGGCACAGCCGAAGCTGCGCCCAGCGAGGTGAATCCTCTCGAGTGCCTATCAAACTTAACACCGGAAGAAATAGCAAGAATGACAAGCACAGAGAGGTGGCAACTCTATAGAAGTCTTACTCCAGATCAACTCAGGTCGCTCGACGGGCAACAAAGAACCAATCTTTTTCTCATGATGGATAACATTAGGGTCGTGGCTTTGGCAGAGCTTGATCGTGCAACCATCGAGAGGATGACAACACAAGAGAGAATGAAAGTCTTCTATGATCTGCTCTATAGCGAGCGAAGAGACCTTGGCGGACAAGCCTTATCCAACCTCAATAAGGTAGTAAGCGGAATTCCCGCGGAACAAAGACTCGAGATGATTCGAACCTATGATGGACTGGCAGAGCTGCCCAATACTCTCAGGCAAGCCTTAATCGAAGGAT
>CAZISK010000977.1:0-1085 GCA_964541355.1 uncultured Candidatus Obscuribacterales bacterium | reverse complement strand
TATGATGGACTGGCAGAGCTGCCCAATACTCTCAGGCAAGCCTTAATCGAAGGATTGTCGTCGGAACAGATTCGTCAGCTCCCTAGAGAGACGCGGTTGGCCTTTGCCGACAGAGGCGGACTGCCTATGAGCGAAAAACTCCATATTATCGGGGAGATGTCTGCGGCAGAACTTGCCAGGCTTCCAGAAGGGCAAAGAACTGGATTATTCTTCTCACCAAGACCGGAAGATTCATATGAGATGAGTAAACAAGACGTAGAAAAGCGGGTGGCCATGCTCAGAGGTATGTCATTCAGCCAATACAATGGAATGATGAGGGGTCATTCTCAACATGCTATTCCTGTTTCCATACATATTGAGATGCTGAACAACGCAACTCCGGAGCAGATACGGCACCTCGACCACACTGCGCGAATGTCACTGGTCAACAGGACACTTCAACCTACGGAGATCGCGAGACTAACTGGCAGTGCGCGAGTTGCTTTGCTCTCCAGCCTCACCCAGAGACAACTAGCCTTTACACCGCCCGAGAATATACGAGCGCTGGTAGATGGATTAAGCGGAGCAGAAAGTCTCGCTCTCATCAACGGAGTAGACACAATCGACGTTCTTAGCGAACGGATTCCAGTCGACAGACGGGTTGAAATGCTCCGGTCGTTAAATGCGGAGCAAATTCAAGAGTTGTCCAGAACCCGTCTTCGGTTAAACGCAATGATCAATGGTATTGATTCAACTCAGGCTAGAGAACTGCTTCAATCTTGGAGTACACAGGGAAAAGCGGAACAAGTGCCTGAAAGGATTCTCGTCGAACTTCTTGAGAAAGCCGGCAGCGATGTTTCGCGACTATCGCCGGAGGCGAAGGCCTCCTGGCGCGGAAGATTGACAGATCGATTCCTTCGTGCAAATCCCCTTCTTGATGCAGCCCTGTCGCCGAACGGCAACCCACCGGGAGACAGACCCGGTGGTGGTGGTGGCGGTGGCGGCGGTGGTGGTGGCAGCGACCGGCCCCCTGGTACCGACAGACCCAGGCCACCAGGTGGCGGAGGAGCCGACACACCACCTCCAGCAGGCGGCGACAAAGGACC
>CAZISK010000976.1:0-3268 GCA_964541355.1 uncultured Candidatus Obscuribacterales bacterium | reverse complement strand
AGACGTCCCGCAGCATAAGAGCTTTCACCTCCGGCCTCTGAATCCAACTGCGGTGCGGTGATGAAGCCTCTTCAGGTGATCCTGTCTCTAACGAATTGGCTGAACGAACGCGTTTGTTTCCCTGGTCCGTGGGAATTGCCGATGGGATCGGGCTTCGTTCGTCCTGGTTGTGATTTGTCCTGTAATCTTCTGGCTGTTTTGGTATCCCTGAGGGACCAAACAACATTGCCATTTGAATATCCAAAATAACCTCCTTGAAGACGCTTCTGCGCTGGGTGTCTTCAGAAGCGGGTCTCTTGCCGGAGCGACTGTTGTCGGCTGTTCCTAACAAAGAGCGGTACTCGGGTTGAGCGCTGGTGTCACTGTTGGGATGTGGTCCAGTTTTGGGACGGGTCGAGGGAAATACCTGTTCTTGAGGGGAGTCGGTAGGCGTACCGTTCGACGCCGCCTCCGAAGGACTCCTGGCCTGTTTCCACAGGTCTATGATGTTGATTGTTAATCCGTTTTCTGGGCTTTCATTTGATGACTGTCTTCTGCAGTCGCCCACCGCGATTTCGTTGTGCTTCATGGTAGTCTCCCTACTAATGCCAGATGTATGCACCAATTCAATCGCAAACAAAGTGACATGATCGTGGCGTGGATCAATAGTTCCGAGCTGTTTTTCCTGAGAATCGTGACGCCAGAAGTTCTAGCTCTTGGCCGGATCATGCAAAAGAAGCTGCCATGCTGGGTGGGCGGCGATGAGCCGCAACGAGTCGTGAAGGAGAGTCTTTCCGGGTTCCTTTTTAAACCATGACGATGCCCCTGAGGGGTGCGGCAGCGGTATTATGTCCCGCTCTCTGCCATGAATCGGTAGCCTGAAGGAGCTTCCTACGACCTCGGTCATTTGAGAAAACTGCATTAGCTGTGCTATTGCCAGTTTACCTACAGGAATTATTAAATCAGGATCAAGAATATCAAACTCACTCTCCAGCCATGCCGAGCAGTTGTCGATCTCGATTGGAGAAGGTACGCGGTCGCCGCCGGCTTTGGTTTTTCCTGGAAAGCATCTGCAGACGGCGCTCATATACGCCTGGCTCCGAAACTCTTCCTCCTTGAGTCCGATTGAATCGAGCCAGCGGAACAGTGTCTTGCCGGCTGTCCAGGCAAACGGCTTACCGAACGCGCCCTCGCGTGGACCGGGCGCTTGACCGATGAGCAACACCTTCGAGATCACCGGGCGATGGGTCACCACCGGACCGATCATATTCGGGCACTTCGTGCAGGCTTGCAAGCGCTCGAGGTGTTGCGTTATCGCAGCGATTTTGTCTGTCTTCGTATTTGGTGTCATTGCTAATCAGCTTCCCGGGGATAAATCGTACGGATGGTTAGTTGTCTGCGACCTGCACTCTAACTGCCTTTAGTTGTTCCATCTCGTGTTCGAATTCTACAGCTTGTGAGGGAGATATTGCTTGGCATTTACTTATGTTGATAAAACCGAGCGAATCACTAGATTTTAGCGAAGAAAAACAGCGTGCGGTGATACGCGTGTTGGATAGATTGAGCACTGCTAGTTTTGGAAGATTTGCAAGTATGGGAGCCGCTTCATCTGAGACCTTTGTATTTGAAAGATTAAGCTGTTCAAGGTTTGAAAGGTTGGCAAGATCTCTTATGCCATCTTTACTGACCTTAGTATTGCTCAGATCCAGCTTAACCAGGCTATGAATCGCACCGATGTTCTTGGCTCCTATGTCACCAAATTTGGTATCAGAGATGTTGAGCTCTCGTAGTTTGAGGTTGGCGAGCCACGGCGCTCCTTTGTCAGAGATTGACGTCTTCGACAGGTTCAGCTCCTTAAGCTTGGGCAAATCTTTCAAGACGGACAGAAGTTCGTCGGTCACTCTGGTGCCGCCTAAATTTAGATCTTGAAGTGAGGAGCGGCCGTTTCTGTCCTGGAGTTTCAGGAGCGTATCCCTGATCCCATCACCAACTCCGGTATTATCGAGATTCAACTGGCTGATGTTGAGTCCGGACAGATGTCTGACTCCGTTGTCGGTAAGGTTTTTCGCGTTCGACAAATCTACACGTCGAATGTATTCTTTCCCAACCAGGCAGGCCAGTGCATCGTCTGTGATGTCTGGATGAAGACGAGAGGAGGCCTCTTCTGCATGGGGATCGTTGAGCAGCTCCTCGAAGGCGGCGTTGTCGAATGTTCGCTCTTTGTGCGGATCGTTTCTGTTGAGTCGTTCGGCCGCTGATTCCTTCGCATCGCTAGCCTGTCTTCGGTGAGCCCAGTCGGTATCCTCTTCATTGCCGCTATTTAGTAGGTTTTGAAACAGAAATACCAGACCTACAGTGATGCCGACCAGCATGAATAAGATGAACAGAAAACCGGTCATTGTGCTGAAGATCGCGCGCGGCTCGGCGCGGTCGCGATTCCGTGCCGATACTGGAATTGTTGTTTCGTTGGTTGGACCCTGTGCCGACACGCTCTGTTCTGAATCAGCATCGACGCTGACCGGCGTATCACTAACGGGCACTATTCGATTTTCCCTTTTCTCGAGATTGGCCGGGCGCTCGTCATCAATTGATTCAATTGCGTCCTTCACATCCATCATTGTTTGAAAACGATTATCCGGATTTTTTTCAAGGAGCTTGAGCACAATCTCCTCAAGATGCGGATCTACCGCCGGCTCTTCATCGGCGCGATTGATCCGCGCGGGCTCCTGATTGAGCTGCTGAAGCATTGTCTCCATTCTGGTCTTTCCTACAAATGGTGGACGTCCCGTCAAGCAGAAGTAGAGGACACATCCCAGGGAATAAATGTCCGTGCGCCGATCGAGAGCCTTGCCCATGACCTGCTCCGGGCTCATAAATGCAGGTGTACCCACGGTTTCGCCGGTTTTCGTGATGTGTTCTTGACGGCTCTCTTCCTCTTCTCCGTAGATCATTTTCGCTAAACCGAAGTCGAGTATCTTCACCAAATCCGGTCCGCCGGTCTCTGTTGGAACGAGCATAATGTTGCTCGGTTTCAAATCTCTGTGCAGAATGTGTCGGGCATGGGCGTGAGAGAGCCCATCGCAGAGCTGCATTGCTATGGATGTCGTCATTTGCGCGGGCAGTATACCGATGTCATCGAGGACGCTCGACAGCGCAGTGCCCTCGATGTAGTCCATTACCATGAAGGGCTGATCTCCGTCTGAGACGCCAAAGTCGTAAACAGAGATTATATTAGGATGGGACAGGGTGCCGACAGTGGTGGCTTCTTGCTGAAAACGCTTCACCGCAG
>CAZISK010000975.1:0-3271 GCA_964541355.1 uncultured Candidatus Obscuribacterales bacterium | reverse complement strand
CGAGTTAAATCAAGAGATCCTTCTCCGGCTTCAAGAATCGGGACAAGCAGTGCTTTCAGGAACAACGCTCGACAACAAATATGCTCTTCGAGCGGCGATCGTAAATCATCGAAGCAAGCTTAGCGACTTTGATCGGCTCGTGCGCACAATCAGGCAAATAGGCGACAGCCTGACCCACTGAAGAACTATAAGGAGTAGACACGCTCGATTATGTCACTTAGCTGCAGAATGACTGTGGACAAAGTCTCGATCGACCGTTCTGCATTCTCGTCTGAGAGATAATTCCAACCGTCCTGCTCAGGTTGAAACCAGAGCTGCTCGAGCGATATCTTCTGACTGTCGATCTTCTGTCCATCTGCTCGAGTCAGAGCAAACTGCACCGTGTAACGAAGCTGGCCCATAGTCTTCGGAGTAAACTCAACCCGTACTGTTGCCTGTCGACCGTTCAATTTTCCACTATAAACTCGATTGCCACCAGGTAGATTTTCCTGATTGAAATCTTCGGAGAACAGCTTCGGGATTACGAGATCAGTTTGTTTTCTTAACTGCGCAGACTTCGCGGCCTCAACACTTCCAGTTGCTGGAAGGTGCTGGCGTCGAATCTTCGACTGCGCGGTAGAGACATCAAGCGTCGCGTAGTTCGTTATGCTGCGGTATCGAGGCAATTTTTTGAAGTAATAAACCTCTCGATAGTATGGTCCGAGACCCTGATGTTTCTGCCAATTTTCGGGTACCTGATTTTGAGGAATGTCTTCAACCAGAAGATAGTTCGATCCAAAGAACGCGAAACCCTCGATGAGAAGCAGCCTTTGTGCATCTTCGAGCGTATCGAAATAATCCAAGAAGTGGAAAACACTTGTTCGCGGAATCAGCTTGAGCAATGGAAAACCAGCGGCGACCTCTGCAGCCAACGTCGAGCGCAGCACTTCTCTAGCTCGCAAGTGGACATCCGATGGAGTCTCATCTTCAGCGACGCGAAGTCTCATCTCCTCCGCCTTTTCCAATGCTCCTGGCCAGCCGGCCTCGGCAGCGTCAGAGTACCACTTGAGAGCAGCTCTCCAATTCTGCGACGTGCCAACACCATGCTCATTCATCTCTGCCAGTGCAATTTTCGCTTCCGGCAGCTTCCAGGCGCTTGCGCAGTGAGCGAACGCATTGGACAAATCCTTCTCAACTCCGATTCCATCTTTATAACAGAGATACAGATTCCAGGAATTGACTCTGGCGATGTCATCACTCTTTTTATAAGTCGCGCTTACATTTCCTCTGCGATCGGCATCGAAGAAACACTCGAACGCCTTCGTCAGATCCAGCTCCGTTCCATCACCATTCTTGTAGGCCAGGCCCAGGTTCGTAAGCGCGTCAGACCATCCCCGTTTTGCGCCTCTTTGAAAATACTTGAAAGCCTCCGAAAGATTGCCTTCATCACGCAGAAGCTCTCCCATCCAATTCATCGACACGATGTCGCCACTATCCGCTGATTTCTTCAGCCAGTGGCGCCATTCTTCCTTGTCTGGCGCGATCCCAGCCACACCATTTGCATAAATCTTTAGCAGCTCATCACACGCATTATGTTGCCCCTGCGAACCCGCAGCTCTAAACCACGATAACGCATCTATCATACGACCTGCCTTTCGTTCTATGCAGCCGAGCTCATACTGAGCATCTGCATGACCTTTTTTTGCAGCTCGTTCAAACCACTCACGAGAAGATTCACACTCATGATAGACACCAAGTTGAAACTCCGCCTCTGCACTGCCAAGGTTGGCTGCTCGCAGATAAAGAGCCTCAGCGCGATCATAGTCCTTCTTCACACCACGGCCTCTGGCATACATAACCGCGAGCTCTAGCATCGCTTTGACGTCATCGCCGTCCACAAGAGTTTCAAGAATTTCGATCGCGGTCTTATAGTCCTTCGTCTTGATCGCTTCGCGTGCGGACTTGATGCTATTCATGCTTTTTGTCCTCTCAATAAGACTTTCTCTCGGAACTGAACAACGGCAACCGCCTACGGCCGATCATCAGTGTACAAAACCTCTCAGGTCAGCGGAATGCGGTTATTACTCATCAGACCTGGACACTTCGAAAGCTTTACCTACTCTGCATCCGGGGATATCACAATGGATCTCTCGAAACATCGCTTTTAACGGAGTTAGCAGGTGCTAGCTGCAAGCGAAATAGTCAAAAATCGGATATCATTTTCATTAACGAGGTAACCATCATGGATGGTTACGGCTGGTTTGCTTCATCAAAAATCTAGGATGTGACTATGTTCGATAAGTATTGCACCACAGAGCAATTGCAACAGTTGAAGCAACGAGCCAGCACATTCGGCGAAGATAAAATGCACGCGTATCAGAATGATTGGCAGAAATTGATCGACCTGGTCCGCGTTGAGATGGAGAAGGGTACAGACCCTAATGACGAGCGTGTAGGACTCCTGGCACAACGTTGGTACGGTCTCGTCCAAGCCTTCACCGGTGGTGACCCCAGTATTGCGCACTAGCGATGTTGGCTCAACGGCCGGTTTGGTATCGGTTAGAGATGTTGTTTCAAGCGACTTGGTGTCGGTCAGGTACGTTCGTTTGTCGGCTTGGTATCAGCCAGGGACGAAGTTTCGCCTTTAGTATCAGTGAGAGATGTCGCGGACGGTATCAACACCACGTCTGATGGCGCGGTTGTCAACGAGACACCAGAACTGATGTTCGAAGGACTCTCCTCGGCGAACGCCCCAGCTTCTTGAGAATTGTTGACTGGAACTAGTAATGAGAATGCCATGAGCGCTGAGAAAATAATGGTACCTGCTCGAGGGCGTTGTTTAGTTGTCATTTGAAGTCCACGCGAAATCGCCACTAACGACGTAGGTAGTAGAGCACCGCAATGCGCACAGCTACCAGGACATCAAGTGCTAGAAAGGCTTTACCCATGCAAGGTTCGCTTGCCGAAAGATTTTCGCAAGGATGAGACGATCAATTAATTTTCCGTAACCGTGAAGACACAGCCAGACCGAAACTCGCCAGCATCCCGAACCGTTTTTTTGATACCCTAATCCATGTCCTCGATACCCACTTCCAAACAACAACTGAGGGCGGTCTCAGAATCAGCATGGCCACTATGAAAAAGTTAATCGCTATAGACGCAAGTCAACAGGCTGTTTGGAAGGCGATCGTCAGTTATCGTGAATCGCAGCCTCACAGACGAAGAGTGATCTCCGCCGATGGAGAACGCGCTGTGATCGAAGAGAGTTTTACCGGTCTTCCGATGGTGGGCG
>CAZISK010000974.1:0-3280 GCA_964541355.1 uncultured Candidatus Obscuribacterales bacterium | reverse complement strand
TTCGAGTCCGAATTCGTCATCGATGACTTTGGCTACTGGAGCCAGGCAGTTGGTTGTGCAACTGGCGTTGGAGATGATGTTGTGCTTGTCGGGGTCGTACGATTTTTCGTTGACGCCGAGGACGATGGTGATGTCTTCATTTTTCGCCGGAGCGGAGATGAGGACTTTCTTGGCGCCGGCAGTGATGTGGGCTTTTGCTTTGTCGGCATCGGTGAAAGCGCCGCTGCACTCGAGGACGATGTCGATGTTGAGCTTCTTCCAGGGAAGGTTTGCTGGGTCTTTTTCAGCCGTGAATGCGATGGTCTTGCCATCGATGAGGAGCGCTTCGGTGTTGTGGGAGATTTTGTGGTTCTTCAACTCGCCAAGCACGGAGTCGTACTTGAGAAGGTGAGCCGACTGCTCGAGTGTTTGGAAAGGGTCGTTGATTGCGACAATCTCGAAATCCTTCGGAAGGTTCGCAAGATAAGCGCGGAAGACATTTCGACCGATTCGGCCAAATCCATTAATTGCTACTTTTGCCATTTGGTTGTTGCTCCTTTTAGCTAACGCTCTCGGCAGTCGGAAACGAGATCCGCGGTGTGCCGCACAGGCTCACGAAAAGCGTGTTTTGGGAAACAGGCGCTTTCGTGCGTTCCTTACAGGAAGCCTCTGTCTCAGCGGTTAGTCGAACCCGTGCATCAGCGCATCGGGGTTGAACCCGGACTACAGGCTTATGAAGAGCATAGTACATATGCCAGGAAACATGCGGAGTCTTTATTCTGCGTTAAGACATTTTGTTGTTTTTCCGAAATATTGAAAACTGCGCGATAATAATATGAGCTATATTCAAGGTGTCCTTAGCTGACGCCGACGGCTGGTAGAACTATAAAGAGGCTCTTTTGTCATGTCAGAACAAGTGAAAGACAGCTTGCACAATCAAGTCGAAGAGGTGCTGGAGACGCTTCGCCCATTCCTGATGCGCGATGGCGGCAATATTGAGCTCGTTGAGGTCAAGGATGGCGAAGTATTCGTTCACCTGGTCGGCGCCTGCGGCATGTGCCCCAGCTCGACGATGACCCTGAAGATGGGCGTCGAAAGAGCGATTAAGGAAAAACTTCCTGAAATCAAACGAGTTATTCAGGTCTAGTTTCTACTTAACAACTGATCTGGCGCTTTGTAAGAAGATTGCATCTTCTTGCAAGTTTGTGCATTCCGAAAGTTTTCCATACACATGCGTTGGACGGAGATGTCTGAATCAGTCCATATGATCTAAACGCCGGCTTGTGTGGCGGAGATGCGGCGAAGTACGGGGATCAGCTGGGCCGCCGAGCGGTAGCGATCGACCGCTTCCATTTGAGTGCACGACTCCACGAATTCGCAAATTTCCGGCGAAAGGTCAGAGCGTGTGTCTTTCGGGTTGGATGTAGACAGAGCTTCTGGCTCCTTGCCGGTCAACATATAGTAAAGCGTGCATCCGAATGCATAGATATCGCTTTCCACAACAGCCTTTCCTCGGAACTGCTCCGGTGCGATATATGACTGTTTGCCCACCAGGGTGCCCGTCGCCGTACCGATAAATTCATTGGCAGCTCCGAAATCGATGACCACGATGCCACCATCTTCGGTGATTACCAGATTATCCGGAGTGAGGTCTCGATGGATGATGGGCGGATCTTGCTCGTGCAGGCACTTGATGATCGAGGCAATCTTGATCGCCCAGTCGATCACGATGTGCTCTCTTGCTGCCCCATTCTGTCTTATGAACTGGCGGATATCCTGACCGTTCAGGTACTGCAACATCAAATAATTACGGCCGCCTTCTACGAAGTAATCGTGCACTTTCACAATCCCAGGATGATCGAGCTTCATTAGAAGCTGGGCTTCACGTTCGAACATCTCTCTGGCCTTTGCCTTTATGCCTTCTTGAGCGTCTTCTGGTATCACCGCCTCTTTGATGACGACCAGGTCGCCAGTCTCTTGATTGCAGAGATAAACAGCCGCCAGCCCTCCCAGTGCCAGGTGCCTGATGACCTTGATGGTGCCGTTCTTAAGCGTTCTGCCCGGCTCCAGCGGAACGAAGTTGGTCGGGCAATACCTCCTGCGCAGCTCCTCTTCCCACATGTCTGTGTAGGTCAGGCTTTCATCACCTGATGCAATCAATTTGATGTCGCAGCGGAGCGCATCCACATTCGTGCCGATCTCACAGTCGTCGCTCCAGAGTTCGAAGGCAAGCAAAATCTGCTCAGTCTCAGCAGGATCGAAACGGCCCAACGGCATCGAGATTGGACCCTCTGAACGCCGAAAGATCATGAGCTCTCTATCTGTCCATGAGCTCTTATCGGCGTAGGCAACGTCAATCCTAGTTATCTGCGACCAGTTGAGGTACTTCATTGATATGGTCGGTTGTGTCGGGAGAATTGGCATTCGTATGCCGTTCTTGTCGACGATCAGGTCCGTCTTTGCGAGCAGTCGTGTAAGCGTCAGACCGGTCATTGCAACCGCGCTGCAACTCAAGAGGAAAGCCATTACTTTGAATGATTCTCCCGTCAATAATGTGACTGGATAAGCGCAGGCCGTCCAGATGCCGCAAGCTAAACCGGCAATCGCTATGATGGGGCAGAGTATTCCCCATATTGGAAAGGACAGGCGCAAAATCGCTCTGGCCGTCGATACACCGCCAGCCTCGTACTTTGCCTTGACTGCTAGTTCAGCCATCGATTACTCTCCTAAAAGCTCCGGTCCAGCCTCTTGCTTCGATAGGGCTGACACTTTTTCTTTGTCACCAGATAAAGTGAGATCTATAACAGAACCGTTGTTGTTGGATTCTTGTCTTAGCGCTGTTGATAAGTCTTCTCGCAATTGGCAGATCGATTGGTAGCGCTGCTCCGCCTTCATGCTAGTGCATTTCCTGACAATAGCGTCCAGTGCGTCGCTGACTTCAGCACGCTTTTCTTTCACCTTCGACTGCGTAATCGGCTCTGGGTCGTGACCTGTGAGTAGATAGAAGAGAGTGCATCCCATAGCGTATATGTCACTTTCGTTGACCGGCCTGCCTCGAAACTGCTCAGGCGGGACATAGGCGTGTTTTCCGACCACTGTACCGGTCATGCCGGTAGCCTGTGTTTGCGCGACGTTGAAATCGATCAACTTGAGCGTGCCGCTGCGCTCCAGAATTAGATTGTCCGGAGTGAAGTCGCGATGAATGACGTTGCGCTCGTGGAGATACTCGAGCATGTCGCACATTTGCAGGGCCAGCTCGATGGTGTCGGTCTCATTGAGCGGATTTCCGGAAGCGCTGTCT
>CAZISK010000973.1:0-3281 GCA_964541355.1 uncultured Candidatus Obscuribacterales bacterium | reverse complement strand
GAGACGCCATGCGTCGCCCTCGTAAGACATCAGCGAAAAGGAACGCTGATGCAAAACTGAAACAAATTCGATATGGCATTGAAACCGGCGCTGAATAACATGGTGACATAGCGAGGGTCTCGCTGTCGGTCAAAACCATAGAGGAGAAGAAAATGAAAAGTAAATTCGCACGATTGAGCCGTTATGTCACATTGCTTTCTGCAACGATAATGGCTCTCGCCCCGCTGGCGGCCGATGCAAGTCCAGGCGATGCTTCCAGAGCGAGGCAGGCAGCTATTCATGCGCAGATGATGCAGCTCTACCATACGCAACTTGCGGCAACTACTGCGGAAACCGCACAGCAAATGTGGCAGAGTGCTGCCAATGCACCAGCCGATTTCCCGCTGCCTGTATTCAACGGTACGGAAACTCATTACATGCTCTCGAGGATGCCGCACACCATCCCTAATATGCAGAATGTTTCGCAAATGATCTTGCGAACAAAAGATAGTCCAACGACTCTCAACCAGTGGTATCAAGGTGTTTTGACTCGACAGGGGTTAGCGATCGATAACAAAGGACCTCAGGTGACGACAGTTGGTTATCGCGTCATCAGGGCTGAGTCGGAAAAGTTGTCGTGCAACATCTTGATCTACGGTCGCGAAAGCGGCGATTTTGATACTACAGTTAATATCACTGCCGTTCGCAAATCTGCAATGCGCTAGTCGCTCAGCAGTAACTCGATACTTGTACAATCCAGTCTAAGGGAAAACAGAAAATGAAAGTCTATAAACGTCGATTACAGAAAGGTTCAGTCATTGCTGAACTGGGTCCAGCCCTTATCTTCCTGATTCTATTCATGTTACTGCCAGCCATCAATTTGCTCGGGCTTGGTGTGACTTATTTTGCCTGCTACACTCTCAACGATTTGCAGCTTCATCAGGCTTGTCTGGTATCGGCTGAAGTGGCACGCAGTCCCAATGGACCGGTCAATGGAGCCTTGCAAAACTGGCGGACCAGCGGCGCGCCTGGGGACAATCGATGCTAGTCGGACTCAATGTCCAGGCTATGCAGGAGACAGGTACAGATACTGCTGCTGCAAAAGAGCATGCGAAAAGTCTGTTTGATTCAGTCAAGTCGCTCAGCGATAGAGTTGCCGACAAGTTGAACGAT
This sequence comes from uncultured Candidatus Obscuribacterales bacterium, assembly GCA_964541355.1. Taxonomy (GTDB): domain Bacteria; phylum Cyanobacteriota; class Vampirovibrionia; order Obscuribacterales; family Obscuribacteraceae; genus JADYXR01. The sequence goes on along the minus strand of CAZISK010000973.1, from coordinate 2,129 downwards.
CGAAAAAATTTATATCCGATTTTCAATCAGGTTGCTGAGCAGAACCAAACCAACATGTTGGGCTCAGGCGCGAAAGTGAGTGCAAAAGCCGGAGCCGAGTGGACCACAGCGCTCGTCGATCGTGGCGCCGCGTCGAATATCATTGTCACCGGAGAACAGCTTCCTGGGAGCGCTGACAGAGAGGCGATTGGTTTTGTAAAAGGCGGCGACGGTAAATCTTATGTACCTGGATATAAACCTATTAAAATTCTCGATCAGTTTTACAACTTCGTTCCGTTCAAAACTGGAGAACGACCCCATCTGATCGACTCTGCCAATTTTAATACCCATACTGTTAAAGCTAATCCAATTCAGCAATGGGAAAAGCCGGTTCCAAACGCATTTTCGGTTGTCGGATCATCAGCCGATCAAAAGAGCTTTGGTCAAAAGGCAATGGCATATGTTCAAGCTAATCCTCAACGTCCCTTTGCGCTCGAGATTCCGTATGGCTTCATCAAGGTTCATTTGAATGCCAACAAAGCGATTTTTCAGATTAACGAACAGACTTCAGAGGAAGAATACAGTTTCTTTCCTACAATATCCGCAAAGGGTCCATACCAAGCTGGTGCAGGCACCATATGCGCCATCACCATGCTCGGCCTCGAATATATTCCGCCTACACTGTACAAGGCTATCTATGCGTTACCTGGAGATCACTCCCAAGTTTCGAAAACTCTTCTGCAACGTTCCCGTGAAATCAAGCAGAGCTGTTCTGAAAGCGATCTGAACACAGCACTCAGCGTTTGTCCAATAGTGCCGGGAATCGATGACTACATTATCTTTCGCATCAAGAATACGATGGTGGCTCTTCCTTTCCCTGCCGCGATTCAACAGGTTCTCCAGGCAGCAGATTTCAATATAGATCCCGATGGAGGTTCAATGGATATGGCCGAGGAGTTCGCATTCTTCGTTCCCAATTTTACATTCCCGATTATCATTCCCAATGCTGCTGCCATTCCCGTTCCCTTCTTCTTCGGCACCTTCGAATTTGGAACAGAAACGTGGAAGCCTGGTTCCGGTTACAATGGATGCCTCGGTGAACTATCGATTGAACGAACGACACGCGTCTACGATTTTGGAACCAACATACCTATCTGATCGGTAATCAAATTCCATGTTCTCTCGGCTCAAAATTATGCATCAAGGACTGCTTCTCGTAGCGGTCCTTCTGCTGTTCGAGCTGGGCTTTGTCGGTATCATGAAAAGATTCGCGGACAGCGTTGAAGAGAGCTTGAGGGAAGAGAGACATGCGAAGGAGATGATTTCTCATATCCAGAAATTAAGGAGTTTCGAGGAGACCGCGGCGATCTCTCTTGCTCGCTATAAAAGCTCCGATAGTGCTCAGGACATTGGTAACTACAAGAGCGCAGAGTACTCGATAGTTCATGAAATCAAACTGCTCAAAGATGAGGTCCAGGGCAATCAAGCCGAACTCCAGAGGGTCGAACGGATTGAGTACTTGACCAAAAGGGCCCAGGATTTGTCCGTTGAATACAGAGAAAAATTGGAGATCGGCGATACCTTCGGGCAGGTAAACACGCTTCTCAAACTCGCCAAGATAGGTGAAAAAGTACAACCTGATATAGCACAGCTCCTGGAGCCCTATCAGAAAGCAGAAAAGGATCACTACGAGGAAGGGGTCAATCGGCGTAAGCAGCTCGATCAGCTTCTATACATGGGAATTCCGATCAACATTGCGTTTTGCTCACTTGCTGTTCTTTTCTGGGTGACGCGACTCAGCAGGCGAATCAACGTAATCGTGGATAACATCGGTCGATTTGAAAAGAAGAAGGAAGACTTGCTTCCGGTTGTGGCGAGCCAAAAAGATGAGGTTTACCTGCTTGATGTGCGCTTCCATGAGATGGCTCGTGAACTCACTGAAGCGGAGAAAAAGGCTAAAGAGATCGAACGGCTGAAACAAGAGTTCGTCTCCATGATCAGTCATGATTTGAGATCTCCTTTAACATCGCTCCAATTCACGCTCAGTCTGGTCGAAGACGGGACTTATGGCGAACTTGATCAGACTGGGCAGCAGCGAGTGTCAGCGGCAGGCAACAGCGTTGTTCGTTTGATCGGCATGATTAACGACC
>CAZISK010000972.1:0-3282 GCA_964541355.1 uncultured Candidatus Obscuribacterales bacterium | reverse complement strand
CAACTTTTCCAGTGAGAGAATGCGTTGTCGCGCGGCGGTATCCGAAATACCAACCTCATTTGCCATGTCGACATAGTTAGCTCGGCCGTTTGTCGCAACGAAATGCAGGAGCCGCTCATCAAGTTTGTCTATAAGTAGATGTTCAAGCTTACCACCAAAATACGTCGACTCCGAAGGAGCCTCCGTTGCATCAAGGAGATACTGTTTCGGAAAGTGGGCCGCATTGATGCGCGTGATGATTTCATAACGATAGAGAAATTCTCCAAATCGATTTGTGACTTCCGAAAGGGTCTCTGACAACCAGATTGGATCGGGAGCCAACATTCCGGCGACATAATCGTAAGGTCCACCAAGACGGGCAAAGAACGCGCAGTTTGGATGCTCGCGAAAGAACTCTACCAGCACAGATTCCTGCTGCTCGCTCATCATTTGCGTACTTACGTACAGTCCATAATCGACAAGCCCGAGCTTGGCGAAGTTGATGTAGCCAAGGAAGAACTTGATGACACCTGATTTCACTAGACGTTTGATTCTATAGTGAGCCAATTCAACAGAAATTCCGAGCTTACTGGCCAGGCTCTGAACAGGCTGCCTGGCATTGCGCTCCAATTCAAAAAGGAGCTGGCGGTCTTTCAAGTCCAAACGCTCAGTTTTCATATTTCGATTTAATTACACCATTTTTCCTCGGATTCTGAAAAGAGTCCTGATGAAATTGTAATTCGACAAAGCTCGCTACGCAATAGATAATCCGATTGTTGTCAAGCGGACGGAGCACGACTCATGCCTCAAGTAAACTCTCCAGGTTCTCCTTTGGTTGCGGCTATTGTCGCAAGCCAAGCTCAAGTAATAAGCTCTGTCGAGCGGTTTATTGATGTTTCTCTTTCAGAAAGTGACGAATACATTGTGCTTGCACACGGTTATCAATTCATCGTTCATCCTCAGGTCCTGTCACCCAAGTACAGTCATTCGGCAGCATTCATCGCCAGCAGGTGGGATATTCAACCAGGCATGACAGTGCTGGATGTTGGCACTGGATCTGGGATTCTCGCTGTTCTCGCGGCAGCCGCCGGCGCAGAGCATGTTACTGCAGTGGACGTAAATCAACATGCAGTGCGAATTGCAGAACGAAATGCGGCATTGAACGGTTTCGAAAACGAAATCTCTGTGGGTTGGTCTGATGTATTCCATTCTATTGAAGAAGTACAACAGTTTGATCGAATTGTTGTCAATGCGCCTTACTGGAACAGGTGTGCTGACCCATCTCTGCCTCTCACACTTGGGTTGTTCGACAACGACTATGTATTTGCTCGCCGTGTCATCAGCCACGCCAGCGGTTATTTGAAGCAATGTGGAAAGCTCTTTTTTGCTATCTCACTGCAAGACGACATTAGTCCGATTCTCAATTGCATTGCCGATTCCGATTTGACTGTAGACAAAGTCGATTCAGAACATTTCGGACACACACGTATTATGTTTTCTTTTTCTCGAAAACGCGGAGTTTAACCTGATGCCTAAGACAAACACTGGATACAAGATCGCTGTATTTGGCTCGGATAGTGACCATTGCTCGAAACTAGCATATCAATTTGCATACGAAGTCGGCAGAGAATTGGCAAAACGAAATAGCGTTGTCTTTACAGGCGGAGGTGGTGGAGTTATGGAAGCCGCATCGCGTGGTGCCTACGAAAGCGGTGCTTTGACAGTGGGCATTCTGCCTGGCGATAATTGTGCTCAGGGTAATGACTATCTTTCCGTCTGCATACCGACCGGAATCGGTTTCGCACGAGCACAGGCCATAGTCAACTCCGTCGATGGAGCCATTCTCGTAGAAGGTGGACTCGGTACTCGCGAAGAGGCCGGCTACATGTACTGGCTCCGCAAGCCCACTGTAGCCATTGCGAGCTCAGGCGGAACCGCAGCCGATGTGGCCGGAAAATCTCTTGATCGACGCGAATTGCCAGCCATACTAGCCGCCGATGCTACTCTAGAGGCAGTCGAAATGCTCTTTACGGTCCTCGACGAGAGTAGATAGTCTTTGCGAACGTCAGTTGGCGGTCTCACCATCGGTGCTGGAATTGTCTCCAGCCTAATCGAGTGAGAAACTGAGGCTGAAGAATGCGATGAGTCTGTATAATACCCACCATGCTAAATCGAACAAATTTGAGCACCATTATCGAGAACCGACACAGACAGGAACTCTGATGAAAACTGCACTCACTAAATTGATAGATGACTTAAGTCAACTTGAATCTGCGCACGACGAAATCACGGACACTGCTGTTCGCGAAGCAATGTACATTGCGATTCACCACGCATTAATTGTGCCCAAAGTCGGGTACAAGCTGCCGAAGCAGTTCGCGATGTTCACTAGAGAAGGCAACGATCGAGTCAAGAAACTCTTGCACAACTTTCTCACGGCACCAGAGGTTTTGGCTAGCGCCAAAACAAGCAAGACTGCGAAAACTGCGTCCACCTTTTCGTTTTCCGTTGGCTATCTGATCCATAAGAAATAGTCATTCCTCCTGGCGTGGCAGCTGTCAGCTTCCGCCTTGGCTTGTGCGGCTTCTTTTGGGCGGTTGTTTTTGGCAAGCATCTTCGCATAATCGTACATGCATTGAGCATAGATCTCAAAATCAGGACCATGCGCAAAATGACCCAGACCATCAGCCGCTTTCTTGAATAGCGCCTCGGACTCTGGAAAATTTTCCAATTCGGATAAACAATTCGCTAACTCCCATCGAGGAAAAGACAACCAATATTCATTTTCTCCAATCTTCGTAGAGATTGTCAGAGACCTTTCCAGGACTGGTTTCGCACGTTCGTATAGCCCCTGCTTTACAAGAGTCCGTCCCAGATCGAGCAAGCAGTCAGCAACCTGACTAATGTATCCACTCTCCTCCATCTCTTCAAGTGCTTCTTCCTGCAGTTTCCGTGCACGTTGATACAAACCCACATTTCTCAATCGCCACGCCACTGACGATTTGAACTTAGCCAAGTCCTTCGGTGGCACACTTTTTTTTGCAGCAGCACTGTTAACAAGCTTTTCTGCCCGAAATGTTGCTCTCCGTGCGGCTTTCCTATCATGATTCCTGTCGCAAAATTCTGCCAGTGTGATTGCGGCTTTGATGTGCTCGGGACAATTCTGAAATCGTCGATCACATATCTCCAGAGCCAACTCGATCACTGCCCTGGACCGAGCAAAACTAGCATTTTCAATCAGCCACCTGACCGCTCCGATATCCGCGTGCCGCAAAGTCCAGCTTCGGTGATTCATTAGCTGAC
>CAZISK010000971.1:0-3292 GCA_964541355.1 uncultured Candidatus Obscuribacterales bacterium | reverse complement strand
AGCAATCCAGCAGGCCGGCAACATCCAGAAAGCGGGTGAGATACCGATACCAAAAGGCTGGAAGGCAATCAAAAGCACAAAACTCCCGTGCCAACAAAGATTTTCAGTTTCAGGAGATACGCTGTTCGAATTCGACAAAGCGACACTGACACCACAAGCGGTATCAACACTGGAGCTCCTGATACCGGAGCTGAAAAAGAATACGACTCATCCTGTCACCGTAGAAGGACATACGGACGCGAAAGGCTCGGACGAATACAACGACAGACTGAGTTTCAAACGAGCAGAGAGGGTGAAGAACTGGTTGCTCGAGAATAAAGTTTTCGACAAGGACGCACTCAAAGTGACAGGATACGGCAAGAACAGACCGGTCGCGCTCAACACAAATCCGGATGGCACCGATAATCCTGAAGGCCGACAGCTCAACCGTCGTGTTGAGATCGTCATCAATACCTGTGTTACTCTTGAGCCCAAGCCTGAGAGCTTTGCCGGAACCCCAGCCGGTATCGAGAGTACGGTTGAACCCGGCAAAGGCGACAGCACAACGTCGACTGAAGCACCAGACAAGGCAGAGAGCACAACTCCGCCCCCGCCCCTGCCAGCGACTGATAGTAGCGCCGTCGTGAGAGCCGATCCAGAAGGACCAAAAGCGTCCGAAGGCGCAACGGCAGCCGTTAAGGATGATTCAAACGGTACGCCTGCGAGTAGCGAAAAATAATTTTCCAATCTTCGGAGTAAGATAAGTTCAGAGGTACGCTATCTAGAAGCAAAGTTGAAACTTGCAAACTACTACCATTGCGGAACGATCATTGTCTGCACTGCCGACCTGGTAGACAGCATTCGCAGCCTCGCGGGTGTTTCGTCAAAACTTGACCTGTTTGGCGCCGTCACCGGTTCGGTGGTGGCGTTATGGTTGATCGTCGCACTTTTGGTCTTGATAGAGTCGATCCGCAGAGACAAGGTTGTGCCCGCTGCACTCTTTTATGTGGTTACAATGGCTACTTTCCTGATCACCACTCCAGTCCTGCCTAATACGAGTCTCGGCCACCTCGTGGAAGGCGTCATCATGTTCGCCAATATTGTCGTGCATGCCGTGCAGCTTACGAAAAAACCGAAGCCGGAATAGCACGCGTGATCCATACCTTCAGTCGCTCAGGCGCCATCAGTTTTGTCGCCGACAGCTGCCACCGAAGACAGTGCATCTCTTGTTTCAGTATTCGAACCATCCGGCTTGCCGCCGGTCTCGGAATTACCGCCCTTCGCACTTTTGGGAGCGTAGCGCTTTCGCCGGAAAACATCGGTCTTAAGCGAGGAGACCCGATCGAGAAAGAGTATGCCGTCCAGATGATCCATCTCGTGCAGGATGACTCGTGCTTCAAAATCGGACGCTTCGATGAAGCGTTGTTCGCCCTTCTCATCGCATGCCGTCGCACGAATCGTCTGCGCCCGCCTCACATTGGCGGTCAGATCCGGCAAGCTCAAGCACCCCTCTCTGGCTAGAATCTCACCCTCTTGGTGCTCAATCGCTGGATTGATCAGTACCATGAGACCGTATCGCGACTCTACCTTGGGATTCCTGGAGGCATCAACGATAATAATTCTCTTTCGAATCCCGCATTGTGGTGCGGCAAGCCCGACACATCCGGGAGCAGCGTACATAGTTTCGAGAAGATCTTTGATGATCTCCGTCAGGTCTTCCTTTTCAAAGTCAACCGGTTCGGAAATCTCTTTTAGTTTCGGATCTGGATATTCTAAAACTGGAAGGATCGCCATTGTTACAACTCCACGACCTCAAGAGCTTGAATGCTCAAATCGACGCCTAGCTGCTTCGAGGCAGCCTCTAACTGTGCTCTCAACTTCGATTCGGAGAGCTCTTTTGGGGTGCAAACCTCGAGCACCATCATAAAGATTGATTTTGCCGAGCTTGTGCGTTTCGTCTCCACATCTGTAATATTGGCCCCAAGACGTGCCAACTCTTGTGTGATACCGGCCACGATACCAGGGCGATCGGCACCATATACGGAGACGATGTAGGGCGTGCCTTCGTCAGCCTCATCGGCAAGATTTTCGTCGAACAGCTCTCTGACGAAAAAATTCATTCCGAGAAGCGCATCAGTCTTCTGGAGACGTTGTTTGAGCTCATCAATGGAATGCGACTCCGGCAGTTGCGCCATCAGTATGACAGCGAATTCTCCGCGCAGCAGGGTCATGCTTGAATCCAGCAAGTTGCAGCCAAACTCATAGAGAACCTGCGAGATCTCCGCCACGATGCCTACTCGGTCTCGCCCTACCCCGGTCAGCACAATATTAGTCGTCATAAATCTACCTGCCGCTCCGCAGCCTGGATTCAGGCCTTCTCTACAAAGAGTAAATGATACTAGCTTTGCGCTTATTTCGCCTTTCTTGACTGCTTTTCAGCTGTGTTATTTAGATTTCTTCTTTGCCGTTTTCGGTTTCGCCTTCTGCGCTTCCCGGATATGCTGCGCCCTCATGGTCAAAAACAGATCTACGAGGCCGACGGCTTTGTTCTCGAAATCCGCGGGTGAATAGACTTCCGCCGACTCTCCGATCTTCTGAAAACCGACTAAACCCACGCTACCGCTTGGCTTCCGCACATACTGACATATGCTCGCCTCGACCTTGAATCCTTTGGAAAGGGCGTTGTTGCCATATGCTGATGGTCTTATGTAAATGGACAAAACCGGCTTGCCGTATTGGATTGCCGTATCGAAATCGATGTTTGGATCCATACCGCCAGCGGTGAGCTGTCTTTTGACATGAGCGGAGAGCGACTTTATCCTGTCCATCGCCGCGTATGGTCGCATGCGGATATATCGCAGCAGCATCTTGTGTGGGGGCACCTGAAGGGCAATCTGAGCCTTGCCCGACGGGTTCGGCAGTGGTTTTGCGGCAGCGGTTTTGCTCGTGGCAGGCGCCGGAGGTGGTGAGGTATTCGGGTTGACGGATTTGTTGGGGTCGGTCTGGTCCGCAGCCGTTCTGTTTACCGATGAGTCTGCCGGGGAATTGCCTGTCGCTGAGGACGAGCCTGTTGCCGACGCCGGCGGGGTACCTGTCGCGGATGACGGAGTGGAGCTTGTTGCGGAGGACGAGGATGGGGATTTTGCCGATGAGGAATCGGAGCCTAACGGCGAAGAGGAATCCGTTGTCGTTGTTGAAGAGAAGGGTAGGGCGGTGCTGCCGGTTGACGGCGGCGAAGATCCGTCCGTCGAACTATCAACAGCCTGACAGGGCGCCGCCAACACCAAATTGAGGACTAAGAGCGATGACAACA
>CAZISK010000970.1:2012-3292 GCA_964541355.1 uncultured Candidatus Obscuribacterales bacterium | reverse complement strand
CGTTTATCAGGATTTAGCCTCTTTAGGACAGCTTTCTACATGGACGTTTCTGGACTTTTTCTTCAGTCAATAGCGTGGATTATGATGATCGGAATTATCAGTATTCTGGTCATTGTCCACGAGTGCGGGCACTTTTTGGTGGCGCGACTTTTCGGCTTCCAGACCCCTGTGTTCGGAATCGGGCTGCCAGTAGGACCATACATTGTCGTCGGGCACAAATGGGGAACTCAGTTTCGCATCCATGCCGCTCTTTTGGGGGGGTATGTCGCCATTCCCGAACTTGGCGACGAATCTCAGCACGACGCCGAAGCTTATGGTGTCCCACTAAATCCTTTTAACAAGTTTCCAATCTGGCAGCGTGCCCTGGTTGCATTCGCTGGTGTCGGCTTCAATATCTTGTTTGCCTACCTCATCATGTTCATGATGCTCCTTCTGCAGGGACAACCGACGTATGAAACGCAGATCGAAGGCTTCGTAAGTGAGAATCTGATCGCGAAGAACGCCGGCGTCAAGAGCGGAGACATGCTTGCGGCCGTTGACGGCCAGAAAGTTGGAAAGCCTGATGATGCCGTCAAGTATCTCAGCGAGCATAAAGCTACCGAAGTGACTTTGCACCTGCTCAGAGATAAGAAGCCGGTCGACATTACGCTCACGACCAATCCTCAAGGTAAAGTCGGCATGAGACTCGGACCAAAGCAAGTCGGCTTCGAGAAGATCGACAAGAGCGCTCCCGAGATTGCCGTGATGGCTGGAGAACGCCTCTGCGACCTGACTGGCGGAATGATGCAAGCGCTCGGTCTGATCGGAAAGGGGTTATTTACCTACTTCACTACCCTCGGAAAACCACCCGTATCAGGCGAGATATCAGTTGGTCCAGGCGATGTTCACGGTATCCTTGCCGTGCTGAAATTGGGTGCCGATATCGCCAGAGAACAAGATTGGAACCAGCTTTTCATATTCACCATTTTGATCAGCATGGATCTGGCAATCATCAATCTATTCCCATGGCCTGCGCTTGATGGTGGGCATCTCGCTTTGATGGCAATTGAAGCCGTTAGGGGAAAACCGATGGGAGATCGGCTGCAAAACTCGATTTTCCGCTGGGGCATGATAAGTCTGCTTCTCCTGATGGCTGTGATTATGGTTAACGATGTGAGCGCCTGGGTTACTGGAAAGCTTGATTTCCGTAAGAAAGACAAGCAGGAGCAAAAGATCGATAAGGACAAACCCCCAGATGGCGGTGCTGAAAAGCCTGCTGCGACTGACGGTGCCGCCAAGCC
>CAZISK010000970.1:0-1912 GCA_964541355.1 uncultured Candidatus Obscuribacterales bacterium | reverse complement strand
TCCACCGAGAAGACCGACGCCGCCGAGGGCACTGCCAGTCCGGGCTCTGCTTCGACGACTGACGATACAAAATCTGCTGGTGACGGATCGAAGACGCCAGAGGAATCGACTACAGACAGCAATGCTGACAAAGGAGCTCCATAACCATGCCAAGTTATGATTATCGATGCACCGATTGCCGTGAGGCCTTTACCGTTGAGCGTTCTATGAAAGATAGCGCCGAGACAAGCTGCACATGTTGTGGAAGCAGCCAAGTTTCACGGATATGGAATATGTTCATTCGAAGCGGTGGTATCACCCCCGATGTCGGTCGGTCCCAAAGTACCGCCGCGAAATCATCAGGCGGTGGCTGCGGATCCTGCTGCGGCTCCTCATGTGCCTCGTGCTGATGCAGCCCCGTCGGTTTTTACCTCTCGACGTAACAGCGCCAACGATTACTGGCGCGGAGCGGCGCCCCGGTTGCTAGACCGGTTCTTTCGATTCGCATCATTATTTACGGTCAGCCCAGGAACATCCGGGGCATGGTTTGGCATAGTCCGTCGTACAAATCGACTATCCCTGCTGGTCTTTGCAATGCAACGATCAACCAGAGCAGCGCAGATGCAAGAGTGAGCCAGGCGACGATCCGCAACATTTCCGGCGTAAAGGTCAAGCTGGTTGGGTTGCGGCGATGATCTAGATTGGTCCAATGTTTTTCATGGAGGGTCGGTGCGATTGCCACGAGAATCACCTCCTGTGATTTAAGTTGTCTTCTATTAGTGGTCTACACCTTATAGAGTGTCGATCTCTGTTTCTTAATGTCTCCTTAATAATTGTGAAAACAGACTAACGGCTGGCAGTTTGACGAATTTTTTTTCGCACTATCTAATCATTTTGTCTCAGGTGCGAGAGTATGCCTGCGTTTAACGGCCTCAATGAAGCTGGAGCTCGCCGTGTAAGCTTCTCACGCTGAGCCGGAGTCACCTTCCTTCAGGAAGACCGGTTCGAGCGGAAGGTGCCGGTCCCAAAGCGGTTTCCACTTGCGATATCCCCTGAGGGCTAAAGTAATTGTGAATAATCTCAAGTTGTCAAGAAGTTGCCATTAGTATTGTCCTATCCCGTTTTTTGGAGCTAAGGCGATGGTTTCTATTTTCTCGATGCATGAACAAATAGACCTCAATGACGGTGGCACACCTCCGCATCTCAATCAAAGAATAGACAACAAGTATGGTGTTTACACACAGCTTGGCGCAGGAAAAAGCAGTCGTGTTTATGGAGCAAGAGTCTTCCCGACAGGCGAAGAGGTGGCTATCAAAGTGTTGCGAGAAAACTGCAACACCAACGAAGATTTCTGTCGATTGAAGTGGGAACACGAAGTGCTATCACGAGTTAATAGCGAGTATTTCCCTCGCCTGATCGACTTTGGCGTTTCTGACAAAGAAAGCTACCTGGTTACCGAAATCGTCCAAGGCGAGACACTGTCAAAAGTTCTCCGCGATTATGGTCGTCTTTCATTTCGTGATGCGTTGGATGTCGCCATACAGTTGGGTCAGGCGCTCGAGCATCTGCACAACCATGGAATCGTCCATGCCAGTTTTAGTACCGCAGACATCATGCTGCAACGTGTCGGTCAAAGGCTTGCCTTGACTCTTGTCGATCTTGACTCGACTACCAGTCATCAAATTGATGTTCCTCAGCCGCTTCCGCTCTTCGGCGAAGGGACCAGCTTTGAGTATATGAGCCCGGAACAGGCGAAAGGCGAATCGTCCGATTTTTCAACTGATGTCTACATTTTTGGTCTCATCTTTTTTGAATTGCTGACCGGCAGAAGACCTTTCTCCGGTTCAACTCCGGTTGATATGCTCAATGCCAGATTTGTATCTAAACCGGAAAGCCTCTTCAATATAATTGGCGATGTTGAGTATTGCGAATC
>CAZISK010000969.1:0-3294 GCA_964541355.1 uncultured Candidatus Obscuribacterales bacterium | reverse complement strand
ATCCTTTCGAGATCCAGAAGTTCATCTATCAGTGCAATCAGTCTGCCGAGATCGTTAAATGATCGCCTCACCGTTGCCTTGCCGCGCTCTGTCAAATCACCGAACTCACCTCTTTCCACCAGTGCCAAAGCCGCTTGCAGAGAGCTCAACGGTGCTCTCAAGTCGTGGCTGACCATCGCTACGAATTCCTGCTTTAAGCGCTCAATCTCGTGCTGTTCTGTTACATCGTGCGCGATACAATAATACGTCTTCTTCTGAGGCGACCAGCTCACAGACCACTGAGTATCAACAAAACTCCCGTTGCTTTTTCTTACCTGATTCTCCACCGTTATGTTCGTATTTGCGGAGGCGGCCTGATTGAACTGATTGATAGTCGCATCCGCAGTGTCTTTAGCAAGAATGTCGACGAATCGCTTACCTATCAATTCGTTGGCAGGCAAGCCCCAAACCGTTAGACAAGCCGGGTTGATTTCAACGAATCGTTTGCCCGCATCGATGGCGCAGATTACATCGACAGCATTGTCTGTTATCGCTCTGGCTTTGTCAGCTGCTCGTCTTATTGAAAACGCCATGTTGTGAAAAATTTCGTCCAGACGGGCGATTTCGTCGTTACCTGGAATTCTTGCGTTTAACGGCGAGCTGGCAGCCAGAAGAACCGCATTATTAGTTACAATCTCAAGCCGGCGTGTGATGTTGCGGCTAAAGAATCGATAAAGCAAGGCGCAAATGATAAGCGTCACGATACCGAATGCGATGACAGAAGTTCGTACATTTTGCCGCATTTGCGCGGAGTTCAGAGGATGCGCTCTCTCATCTGCGGCAAGGAGTTGTTGGCACGTTTCAAACTCTTGCTTGAATTCTTGTAATGATTTTTGAAACTGTCTTCTTGTACTCAAAACCTTTAGGACATTGATATGATGCCTCAACTCCATTTCTTCATCTGGAACCAGCGCTTCTCCGATTCCTCGCATACTTTCAATAATTGCCGAAAGCTTGCGTATCGACTCGACTTGTTTCGGGTCATTTGAAAGCAGCACGGTCAATCTCTCAAACATCTCCTTGGATTTGATGTTGTCCTTGATGTACCGCTCTTTGTATATCGGCTGTCTCAAAAAATTGTATGACGCCGCTGCAACTGAGGCATCGACCCAAACGCGATTCATCTCAGTAATTAGCGAGCGTATCTCTTTTAAACGCGACTCTTTGCGAAGCTCGTTTTCTGATTGTTCAAGTTGAATCAATAGCGTTGTAACCGCAAACAAGCCAGTGATCAATGGGATCGCAATCAAAACGAATCCCTTTTGGGCAATGGTGAGATCAACTTTATGCATCGATTGCACTTTCATTCGATTCATTCGCGGCACTAGTTGTAGCTTCTCGTATTGGAAGCCTGATCAGGAAAGTGCTGCCGGAGCCGACTTTGCTCTGCACTGAAATGGTTCCGCCGTGAGCGTCGATAATGGCTTTGCAAATCGCCAAGCCCAGACCTTTTCCCTTCTGCTCTTTGTTGTCACTCTTGTCCACTTGTTTGAATCTGTCGAAAACGCTCTCTAAATGAGCTTCGGGTATTCCTCTGCCCTGATCCTTCACTGCTATCTCAATCAACTTATCGTCTGTTTGTTTGTAAGAAACGTTGATCGTCGTATGCTCAAAAGAAAATTTGATAGCGTTGGAAAGCAGGTTAACGAAAACTTGTACAAGCTTGGAAGCGTCACCACGCATCGTCAGAGATTCTTCCGGACACTCGATTTCAATGTCTTTCCCGCGAGCAAGGTTAATCACTGAGTCGACAGATCTGGAAACAACAGATTGAAGATCAAGCTCTTCATACTGCATTTGCATTTTTCCGGCTTCCATTTTTTCGATATCAAGCAAACCATCTATTAGGTTGATCAGTCGTGTCAGGTCATCGGACGAACGCTCAATTGTTTTAAGCCCCTTCTCATTCAAAGTGCCCAATACCCCTGTTTCGAACACCGTGAGAGAACCTTGCAGTGACGCCAGCGGCGACTTCAGATCGTGGCTGACCATTGCAACGAACTCTTTTTTAAGTCGCTCAATCTCGCGCCGCTGGGTGATATCATTCACGGTGCAGAAGTACATTTGCCATTCGTTTGACCAGGACAGCGACCACTGCGCACTGCACAATGAACCGTCCCTCCTCATGATGCGATTCTCCAAACGCGTATAAGTGGCTTTGGATACCGCCTCATCAAATGCCGTCAACGTGGCTTTTCTATCATCTGCAAAAATCACACTGTCGAGACCTTGGTCGATCAACTGCGCTGGCGTGTACCCCCATGCGGCAAAACATGCAGGATTGATCTCGACAAACTTTCTATCGCTCGAAAGAGAACATATAATATCGGCTGCATTTTCTGTGATCGCTCTTTCGCGTTCGGCGGCTTGATTGACCGCCGAAGCCATTTGGTGAAACAGCTGATCCAATTTCGCTATTTCATCACGCCCACGAAGCCTGGCGGCAAGCGGTTGGTGCGATTTCAGCGCCTCCGAGTTTCTCATAACAAGATACAGGCGCCTGGTAATGCTCTGGCTGAAAAAGAAAGCTAGAATGCCGCTAGTCACCACCGTAAATACACCGAATGCCATTACAATAATGCGAGCTCGCTGCCTTATTCGAGACGGGTCAACGGCATGCATTCCCTCAATTTCCTTGATCCTCGACTGAAACCATTCAAACTCATCAGAGAATCTTTGTGCTAAAGTCTGCAGCTGCAATCGCACGTCCCTTGCTCGAATGAGATCAATGGAACCTTCTGTGGTGCTTACGGTATCGACTAAAGCATCCAAAGTTTTTGAAGCCTCTTCTTCAACGTCGGCAAAGCGCTTCAGTGCTTCCGCCTCCTCTGGATCACCTTTCACAAGTTCTTTAAGTTGGAAGATGTTTTGCCTAATACTCGCGATAGCGTTCGAGTATTGTTTTTTGTAGGCATCATTATGGGTAAGCCCGTAAGATGCAGCACACGTCGACATCTCCAGATACAGTGGCCAAAGTGAATTGGAAAGCGAATGAATCTCTGCTGCATGCGATTCTCGTTTGAGTTCCCTTTCTGATTGGTCCAACAACCAAAGAAGCATGACTACGCTGGCAAGGACCGTTATGAGAGGAACAGCTATCAACAGAGAGCCTTTTTGGGATATTTTGAGATTTAGATTTCTTTTTTTGGTTTAGACTGATTTTTTTTTGTTGGTTTTATCAAATTTAAGTTGTAGATAAGCTTGCTTTAATTTTTTTTTGACCAGTTGCAGGTTGAAGTTTATTTTTGGTTGTAT
>CAZISK010000968.1:0-3294 GCA_964541355.1 uncultured Candidatus Obscuribacterales bacterium | reverse complement strand
CAACGGAGATAAGGTATGCTTAAATGGCGTGCGGCTGCACGAACTGATGCCGGTTGCCAGCGTCAGAGAAACGAAGACAATTTTTGGATGAGCCCGGATCAACGGGTATTCGCGGTAGCTGATGGAATGGGTGGCGCTGTAGGCGGCTCCCGAGCCAGCAAACTTGCCGTCGAAGCAATCGAAAAGCAATGGCGCGAATCGCCCCCTTCGCTCGACGACAAAGACAAGATTCAAAAATGGTTGGATGAGACGGTCAATATGGCTAACCATAAGGTCTGGCACGAGGCTGAAGAAGATGCCTCAGTGCGCGGCATGGGTACAACGGTGGTTGTCGCAGTTCAGTCTGATAACAACATGCTGCAGATCGCGCATGTCGGAGACTCTCGAGCCTATCTGCTCAGAGACGGAAAACACACACTTCTTACTAACGACCATTCGGTAGTTCAGGAGATGGTGCGCGCCGGAAGACTTACCGAAGAACAAGCTCGCATCAATCCTTACAAAAATTTAATCACGCGTTGTCTCGGTCACGAAGAGCGCGTCGAAATTGACCATACTCCGGTCGAGCTCAAGGACCGCGATTGGGTCGTACTTTGTTCGGATGGACTGCCTACAGTCCTCAGAGACGAACAAATCTCCGACGTGGTTGACGACCAGAAGGATCCTGACGATGTTTGCGAAGAGCTCGTCAAACAAACGCTAGACGGCGGTGCGCCTGACAACGTGACGGTAGTTGTAATCAAGTATCTGGATGAATCCAGCAACGGCAATAGCTGATAAATTCTCATGACAAGCGGTCTATGCGCAAGATGTGGAGGGGTGGTTGACGGTAGCGGACGATGCACCGTCTGCGGCAACCCTGCTTCGGGCGCTCCACAACAGAACCAACAGGGTCAACCACAACAGGGCAAGCCGATGGCGCCATCTCGCCCGGCTTTTCTGTACAACAAGCTCACCAACGAGCGCTACCCACTCACCCAGTCGGTGAGCAAAATCGGTCGCGATCAGACCAACAATCTATCCATTACTAACGACCATTACATCTCTCGCCACCATTCCTGGGTTCTGCAAATGCAGGGCGGCTACTGGATTGAAGACCTGGGCTCCACCAACGGCACCCTGGTGAACGGCGAGCTGCTCGGCGAACGGCGCCAGATCAATCCAGGCGACCGGCTAACCATCGGTAAGACCGAGCTCATATTCGTGATGGAATAGCGCATGTCTAGCCCGTTTGAAAACTACAAAATCCTGGCCGAGATAGGTCGGGGCGGGATGGGAATCGTCTATAAAGCCAACGACGTTAGAACAGATCGAATCGTCGCAATCAAACAACTCATTCTGGAAAACATCGATCCTGCCAAGCACAAAGAGTTTCGAGACAGATTTCGACGCGAAGCACAGACAGCTTTGCGTTTGATGCACAAAAACATTGTCACCGTATTCGAGATCTCACAAGATCCAGAAAGCTACCACTATGTTATGGAATTTCTTGAAGGTCACAGCCTTCGAAGAGAGATCGCAAGACATGGTGGGAAATGTGGGCTGGGAGTATTCCAACCAATATTGGAGCAGGTTGCAGAGGGTTTGTCATATGCCCACAGCATGAATGTGATCCATCGTGACGTAAAGCCGGACAACATATTTATTCTCGAGGACGGCACCGTCAAAATTACGGACTTCGGTATTGCTCGCGTCGCCGATCTGGAAGAGACCAACCTCACGAAGACCGGAGTGATGCTCGGCACACTGGCATACGTCTCGCCCGAGCAACTTCAGAACGCCAAAACCGTCGATCATAGAGCCGATATTTTTTCTCTCGGAGTGGTGACATACGAAGCCTTAAGCGGCTTCCTGCCCTTCACCGGGGATGGTATCGCAGCTACTATCGTCAAGATCATGTCGCAAGAAGAGCTACCACTCGCCTCTCTCAATCCGGCCATCTCGGCAGAGGTATCAGGAGCGGTATCACGAGCGCTGCGAAAGCGACCACGCGATCGATATCGCAGCGTCAATGAATTTATTCGCGATTTTCGTTTGGCCTCGGGACTTGCAGGGGACAATTTGGGATTCGAGGACATAGATCCCTTTTCAACATCTGCGGATGTGCGTATTCCAAGCAACGTTCAACTGATGACAAGCACAGACCTGGTGCAGCAGCCAATGGTCGCGATTACCGATCCCGATCTCAATATCCAGTTGGCAATGCAAGCCGACCCATTACCGCAGGCGGAATCTGAGCCACCAGTCGCAACAAAGCCCCAGGCACTGAGCGCCGAAGAGAGCGGTCTTCCTGGTGAGACCTTCACCTCCGCCAGTATGCAGGATTTCGGTTTGAAGGTCTCTCTCGACAAGGACGGAGTTCTTGACGAGAGACAAAGGAGTAAATTCTCGACCTCCGGGAAGTACAAACCGCTTGCACAAGAAAAGCTTTCTCCGGAAAAGCGCGATGACAGCACCGCAGCGAACAGACCCGATAGTTCTCGACATGCCCCCACGCCGCCCTCGAGCTCAATATCGGCGCGCATGGCAAAATCGGTTGATGCACCATTCGTGCAACCAACATATAACCCGATCAAGCTCACTTTATCGATCACTCAGCACGGCGCCAAGGGAAAACCTTTTACAGAGCCCGCTGCAACAAGTTATCGCTCGGGCAGGCTTCTCGTAGCGGACAGCGCCACGCGCTCGATTCATATGTTCTCGCGAGACGGTCGCTGGCTCTGCGACCTGTCCATACGTCCGGAGCTGCAGTCAAAAACAGGCGGAGGGCTATGCACCAAGCCCAGTGGCATCACTATTGATGAGCGCGGACGTATCTACGTCTGCGACTCGAGCGATCACTACATTCGAATCTTTGACGGGCAGGGAATGTTCATCAAGGAGTTCAAGAACATCCAGGGAGCGGATGGTGGATTGGCCGGCATAACTATCGACACCACCGGACTGCTGTATGTATCCGATTCGACTAACGGCTGCTTGCAAGTTTTTCAATCCGACGTAGGTGTTTGGGTGAGAAGTATCGGGAGCAAGGGCGCTGAGCCGGGGCAGTTGCAGCTACCATCGGGTCTTGCAGTCGATAAAACAAATCGGATTTATGTAGTGGACTACGGCACTTGCCGTGTCTCCGTCTTCAATAAATCCGGGGCATTGGTTCGCACTTTCGGACAGAAAGGCAATCAAAAAGGTATGTTCAATATCCCTCGTGCGGTTGCAATTGACAAGCACGATAGAATTTTCGTGTTAGACTCGCTAAACCATAGAATCCAAGTGTTCGGACCGGCAGGTGACTGGCTG
>CAZISK010000967.1:0-3296 GCA_964541355.1 uncultured Candidatus Obscuribacterales bacterium | reverse complement strand
TAATAGAACACGGGTTTACCATCAACGCCAATCCGGACCAGCTCAATCAGGTCATGCTAAACCTCGTGGAAAATGCAGTCAAATACACCGGTTTCGACGGAGAGGTAATAATCAAATCCGGACCCAGCAGGGGTTGCTTCTCCGTTTCCGATAACGGCATCGGCATTCCCGTTAGTGAAATTCCAAAAATCTTCAAACGTTTTTATCGAGTCGATCGCACGAAAGCACCAGGCTCTACCGGGCTTGGACTTTCTATAGTGAAACACATCGTCGATCTCCACGGTGCTAAGATAAGCGTGCAATCGCAAGAGTCCAAGGGCTCCACATTTTTTCTTCAGTTTCCCGAAGACGGATAACGAGGAGCGATTATGACCGTCAGCCAGAAGACCGTTATGCTCGTAGACGATGATGGCACCATCATCGAAACCCTTGCCTACAACCTGAAAAGGCACGGCTTCGAAGTGGTCTCCTATACTCGCGGCATGGAAGCGCTGTCTGCACTTGCCAGCCTGGGTAGCCTCGATCCATGCTTAATCGTTCTCGACTGGATGTTGCCGGACGTAACCGGTCCAGAAGTCGTGAAATTACTTCGAGAACGGGCTTGCGAAGTGCCTGTATTGATGCTGACCGGGCGGTCGAGCCCGACTGATATTGCTCATGGTCTGTCCTCGGGTGCCGACGATTATCTGGCCAAGCCTTTCAGTCCCATTGAGTTCATGGCAAGAGTTCAAGCGCTTCTTCGCCGCGTGAAGAAAGACAAAGGTCTTCTGGACAGCAAAATCGCTCTTGGACCGTTATTCCTCGACGATGGCGCTCGACGGGTAACCTTCAACGGTCAGCCGGTAGATCTTTCTCCTAAAGAGTTCGCATTGCTTAAAGTTTTGATGCTCAACGCAGACAAGACCTTGAGCACCGATGTTTTACTTAATAAAGTCTGGGGATCAGATTATCAAGGCGATGTCAAGACCGTTGCCGTGCATATGCGGTGGCTCAGACAGAAGCTGGAAGACGATCCGAAGAATCCTAAACTGCTTGAGACCGTGCATCGATCCGGTTACAGGCTCAATACACCGGCAAGTTCAAATTAGTCTTCGACGAGGGAATGTTGTGAAAGCTGAGGAATTTACGCTACTGAAGGAAGATGTCCTGGCCATGGGTCGCTCCGTCGAGAAGACCATACAGGAACTAACTCGCCTGCTCAAGAAAGATCCTTCAGCCAGTCTTGCGCGCGTGGAAGAGGAGGAGGAGACGATCAACCGTCACTGCCAGGAGATCGAGGAAAAATGTCTCGAACTCTTGATCGAAAAGGCTCCGATGAGTGAAAAAACGATTCGCAGTCTCGTCAGCATCATATTGATCGCCACAAAATTGGAGCGCATGGCAGACCATGCCATGCGAGTCGCGAAGGTGGCGGACTGGGCGCGGGAGGAGGAGATTGACGTACCGGAAGAGCTTATTGAAATGTCGCAGGCCGTTCAAAGAATGGTGCAAGAGACCCTTCTTGTCTTTCTGACGGACGCGCCGGACAAGGCAATTCAAGTGATTCAACGAGACAACGGCGTCGATTATCTGCACGATGTATTATCCAAGCGGCTGCTCGCCAATCTCGGAGAACAAGATCAGGCTCATGCCCAGATGCGCGCACAGTTCCTTTTCTGCACCAGATTTCTGGAGCGCATGGGCGACGCCTGCACCTCGATAGCCAAACGAGTCTATTTCATCGCAACCGGCACGAGGCTCAAACCTGCTGCTTCAAAAGTCGGCGATCTCTCGTAGTTGATACTAAATATGGTGAGCAGTTAGGCAAGGAGTGAGGGTGGTGCCGGTCTTAGTTCTGGCAGGCGATGAAGATTTTGAGCTTTACCGCAAACTGGCGAAGCTCAAAGACGCTCTTCTCGATCCGCAATGGGCATCGTTCAATTTTGCGCGTTTTGAGAAACCTACAGTGGTCGATGTTCTCGACAATGCCTTGACGATGCCGTTCGGACCAGGTAACAAGGTTGTCGTCTTCGACAACTGCGATTTTTTCACCCGCAAATCAGCAGGCAAGAAGGAAAAAGCCGACGCCGGCAGTGTCAGCGCCAAGCAGCTGGAGCATCTGGACGAGTCGCTCGGGTCTGTCGGTCCAAACACCCATCTGATTTTTGCCTGCCCATTCAATTTCGATGCCAATCTCAAACTTTCCAAAGTCGTTGTGAAGCACGCTCAATTGGATGAGTTTCCGAAGACAAAATATTATGTCGGCTCCAGCAATCCCAAGCTCGAGACCTGGGTGAGAAGAGAGGCCAAATCCAGGGGCGCCACTATAGATGATACCGCGATAGCCTATTTGCTGGACGGAACGGAAGCCAATCTTCGCCAGATTTACCAGGAGATTGAGAAAGCCGCAACCTTCATTTTGCCGAAGACACACATTACATATGAAGTAGTTGTTGAGCTCAGCCCTCATCACTCACACGTTTTTACACTGCTGGATCACTGGCTGGAAGGCCGGGCTGACCAGGCGCTGGACAGCGCAAGAGAGCTGCTCTCGCGCCAGCCATCGCTCAAAGTGATCGCCACCTTGCAAACATTCCTCTCGCGCTGGATAGAAATGAAGATAATAAGCGAGGAAGCCAATGCGAAACTGCCCTGGGGTCCTGGATTGAAGCGAAGAGAGTTGCCGTTTCCAGAACAGGTGCGCAAGGTCTCCGACAAGCTTAAGGTGAAACCGTTCCTCATAGAAAAAGACATGAAGCGGCTGCGTGCGCATTCAGCAGAATATCTCATAACGAAACGAAAGCAATTGACCAACTTCGAATTTCTCGTGAAAAGCGGCCGGTTGAACGAGAAAAATGCATTGGAGCTGTTTCTCGCCGGTTGAATTAAGGGGACACCATGCCTGATACCAGATATGTGCTCGACGACATGACCATCAAGGACACTTGGCGGATTTTCCGCATGATGGCCGAGCTGGTCGAAGGGTTCGAAGAGCTGTCCAGGATTGGGCCGGCAGTCTCGATGTTCGGAAGCGCAAGATGCAAACCGTCCGATCCGGAGTATCTCCTTGCCGAGACGATCGCCCGCAAACTTGCCGAACGGGGGTTCGCGGTTATAACGGGTGGGGGACCGGGTGTGATGGAAGGCGGTAACAAGGGCGCCATCGCTGCTGGTGGCACCTCCGTCGGCCTCAACATACATCTGCCGCGGGAGCAGGCGCCTAACCCATATCAAACGGTCGCAGTCGACTTCCGCTACTTCTTCGTGCGAAAATTGATGTTCGTCAAGTATGCGGTTGCTTTCATCATTTTGCCTGG
>CAZISK010000966.1:0-3313 GCA_964541355.1 uncultured Candidatus Obscuribacterales bacterium | reverse complement strand
TAATCGTCCCGATTACCGATTTGTCGATGATGATGTTGAGGTTGCCTCGACGAGCCAGCTCGGAGATCACTTCCCGCACGGGTGTATCTCTGAAGCTGAGATGATGAATCAGCCCTTGCTGAGCGAAGAGCTTGAATTGCTTCCGGATCTGCACGGTACCGGTGACGGTGGGCAGGCTTTTTCCAGGAGTGCTGAGCCTCACAGGCGGTGTCGCCTGCGATACCTGCTTTCCGTCCGCCGACTGAGCGTAGACGGGTTGATTACAACCAGAGACTATAAAAGCTGGCACCATAATTAGTGCCAGTATCCTTTGTAGATTTTTCGCTCGAGGTCCGGAACTCAGGCGAATCATGATAATCCTGGTAAGTCTACAAAGCCAATTGTAGCGCGATCACGCCATTTTGCAATTACATTAGACCGGTTGCGCCAATCTGAGCGGAACTATATATGGTGCATATCTCCAATCGCTATGCCCTGAGATCAGCTCGTTGGGAGTCTGCGAATCGGCGTGGTGGCCTTTCGGTTCGGTTCTCGAGTTCTCGGAATTAGGCCGGTATCCCTCCCAAGTTGAAGCCGGATACTACCGACAATACCGGCGGAGGTCCCGGAATTTCTCGGGGTCGTTTCGACGAGTAAGATAGACGAAGAGGATAACGCTCGAAACGCACAGCTCGCTGAGAGCGCGCCGGCATTGAGCAAGACGGACATCGTTCGAGCCGGCGATAGCGTAACTGGTCCTTGACTCAATTGGGTTATTTGCTTTTGCCGGATAGTCCAAATATGGCAATCTGCAAGTTGTTGCGCGCTTCACTCAAATGAGGGTTGAGCCTGAGAGCTAGTTGCAGTTGAGTGACAGCAGACGCGACATCACCCTTTCCATAGAGGGCGTAGCCAAGATCGTTGCGCGCCTGAGCATTCAGCGGATCCAGGTTGACGGCTTGTTGGAACTCCTGCACGGCATCTGAAACGGCGGTGTTGGCATAAAGTGCTCTGCCAAGCGCTATGTGACTGTCGGCCGAGGTGGGATCCAATAGAGTCGCTTGGCGGGCGGTTCGCAATGCACTCTGCTTTTCGTCGGTGGCTAGCAGCGCTCGAGTCAGCGCGACATGGGCCTTGGACGAATTAGGCATAACTGAGACCGCCTGACGAGCTGCCTTCACGGCACCGTCATGATCTTGCACGATCAGCAAGGCTTCGGAAAGTCCGGACAAACCATCTGGAGTTGGTCTGGCCTCGTTTGCCCGTCTAAACTCGTCAATCGATTCTGAAATAGCGCCGTGTCTCAGCAAGCTCTCGGCGTAAAAGACTCTGGCGTCGGCGAAAGACGGATCGAGTTCGATGGCTCGTTGAAACTCGGCATGGGCTGCGGATTGATCTCCTGCATCGTCGAGCAGCTTGGCAAGCAGGGTGTGGCCGATAACGCCGTCCGGTTGAAGCGCTATTGCTCGTTTCATCTCTGTGGCAGCGCCTTCATAGTCGCCGGCTAGATAGAGGTGGCAACCGAGTCTTATTCGAAGTGAGGGGTCTTGAGGATGATCGGTCACTTCGCGCCTGAGCCTCACCAGCAAGTCTCCGACGGTACGGAGATCGGTATGGGTCAGGTCCATTCGGAAGAGATCGATCAGACTTGCTTCCTTTGGCTTCCTTCTGGCTGCGGATTTGACCGCTGCCGACTTCGGATCGCTGCGCTTCTGAGCCTGGATGGTCGAAGCATTGGCGTCTGCCGTCGAGTTATCGACGCTCGCGGTGCTATTGCCTGATGACGGCTTCTGAGTAGTAGTCGTTGAGTCGTCGGTGTTATTGAAGGCACGAGCAGGTTGTTGCCTGGTTGCCGATGAGCCCTCGACGCTGTTGGAGGCCGGAGCAATCTCTGCGGTGCGAACCTCAATGCTGTTAGCAGGAGCCTTCTTTGCGGTTTGACCGTCGTCATGGTCCGGAGCAGATTTTTGTGCTGCCGCTTGGGTCTCTTCTGTGGCTGGTTTTGTAAGATCGGCCTGGGACTGAGCCTCTTTCGATGAGGTTAGATCCTGCTCCTCTTCAGCCTTTTCATTCCCTGCGTTGGCTTTGTTAAGTTTTCGGCCTCGGAAAAACAGGGAGTTGACTGTATATGCCGCTCTGCTGATAGACGGACCCGCCTGGCAGGGCTGCGAGAGAACTGTGACGGAGCAGGCTGTTACAAGAAGCAAACTCGTACCAAGCATTGTCAACTTGTTGCCCATGTCTTTGTTAAACCTCACCGATAGCGGCAGACAGAAGTAATAAAGGGACCGGCATGTTATTCTTGCATTTGCTGAGAATAAGTTCCTGAAGCGCGTTTGAGAATCGATCCATGGCAAGTATCGCTGTCGGACACGAGAATATAAATTCGGCATATATTCACATTCCGTTTTGCACTCATAAATGTGAGTTCTGTGATTTCGCGGCTGTCGCCGGAATGTCTCATCTGGAAGATGAATATACAGATATAATTTGCCGCGAGATAAAAGAGCGCGTCGCGAAGACCGCGTCTGCGATCAAGCTCTCTACAGTGTTTTTCGGTGGGGGCACACCAGGTCTGGTGGCTCCTTCATCATTGTCGCGCATTTTTCAAACACTTGCCGAGACTTGTGCTGTCGAAAAAGATATGGAGTTCTCTATGGAGACGACTCCCCACTCGATCACGAAGGAAAAAGCAGAGGCGTGGAGAAATCTAGGCATCAACAGGATTTCAATCGGTATTGAGTCGTTAAGAGATAGTGAGCTTACCGCCATAGGTCGGGATCATACGCGCGCACAGGCGCTTTCCGGGCTGGAGATCGCCTGCCAATATTTTGACAATATCAATGTCGACTTCATGTATGGACTGCCCACTCAGACGATCGAGAGCTGGGGAGAAACGCTTGATGACTTGATTTCGCTGACACATGAGTTTCCCTCGATCAAACATGTGTCCTCCTACTGTCTGGAGCTTGCGACTAACTCGCCTCTGCTGTCTCGTTTTCCTCGCAACTCGATCGACTATCCTCAAGATGATTCGATTGCTGACTTCTTCTTCTTGCTTTTGAAAAAGCTTACTGAGAGTGGGTTCTCACATTCTGAAGTCTCCAACTTCGCCCGTCCTGGATTTGCCTGCCGTCACAATCTGGTTTGCTGGCGTAACCTGGAATATCTGGCATTCGGTGTAGGATCGCACCGTTATGTCGATGGCGTGCGCAGCTCTAATTTCCGCAGCCTTGCTAAATACATGCGCGAATATTTGGCGGATGAAATGCGCGAAGTCATCGATCAGAGCACGCGGATCAAAGAAGGCGTGATGCTTGGATTGCGGATGAGG
>CAZISK010000965.1:0-3314 GCA_964541355.1 uncultured Candidatus Obscuribacterales bacterium | reverse complement strand
TATATGTGGTGCCGACGACTATGTCGAGTGGGGTGAGCCCAATTGCGGTAAAGGACAGCCCTGTCAGACAATGTGGACCGGACATGGAGCGAGTCCCGCCCGTTTTCGCAACGTTCAGATCGGCATAGCCCATTCGAAGTAGGAGAGCGTCATGCTAACTCAAGAAGCATCCCGGAAAATTGTCGACATGGCTATACACCATGCTGGAAAGAGCGTTGATGGTATCGAAGTTCATATGGTTGGCACCGATATCGAGACCTCACGTTTTGCCAACAATGAAATGACGCAACATCAAGCTAACCAGATCGACAAGCTGGCTGTGCGGGTTCTATCGGACGGACGGCAGATCCGTTTGGAAACAGATGACTTATCCTCTGCAGGGGTTTGTAAGGTCGTGGACCAGGCGATCAGCGCCGTCAAACTCATGGAGAAGGATCAATGCCTGCTTCCGCTTGTTGACGCTGACGGAGACGGCGAATGGTCCTCTTATCCCGACCGCTTCGAATCCGGTGTTTTGAGCATCACTCCAGCTGAGCGAGCCTCGGCGATTGGCGACATGATTGCCATTGCCAATGAGCACGCCCTCAGCGCAGCCGGCGTTTATGCCAGTGGAACAATCTTTGAAGCGCTCGGCAATTCAAAAGGTTTATTCAGCTTTCATAGGGAAACCCATGTGGAATGCTCGGTGACAATGTGTGGACCCGATTCTACCGGCTGGGCAAAGGCTCAGGGTCCTCACGCCAAGCAGGTTGATACGCGGGAATTGGCACGATCGGCTGCCACCAAGGCCCGCGCGTCGTCGCAACCGGAAGCTGTAAAACCAGGTCGCTATACGGTTATTCTCGAGCACTCCGCCTTTCTGGATCTGCTTTCGTACTTGTGGTGGGACTTCACCGGTACCAGCCATCTTGATAAACGATCCAGCCTCCTCGATAAGCTTGGCGATAAAGTTTTCGGTGACAACGTCACAATCGAAGACGACGTGTATCACTACGAGCAGGCAGGCTGCCCCTTTGACGGCGAAGGTCTGGCCCGGAAAAAGGTCACCATCGTGGAAAACGGCATCTTGCGCAATCTCGTTTATGGCCGACGCAGCGCCAGCCGAATGGGCGTGGCACCCACCGGGCACGGGCTTCCAGAGCCGAATTCACTCGGAGACAATCCCATGAATCTCGTAATCGTGGGCGACGGCAGCTCGGTGGATGATATGGTGAAAAGTACTGAGAAAGGCATTCTTCTAACGAGAGTCTGGTATGTGCGCCAGGTAGATCCTGCTCGCAAAATTGTTACCGGCATGACTCGAGACGGTACCTTTCTTGTTGAAAACGGCGAGGTGAGCCGCGGTATAAAGAATCTTCGCTTCAACGTCAGCTTGATCGAGCTGTTGAAAAATGTAGTCGCTGTTGGCCAGGCGCGCAGAACTGCCGGTGAAGAAGGCGTCCCCCAGGTCGTACCAGCAATGAAGATCGCCGACTTCAACTTCACCGAAGTAACCCGATTCTAGAAAACGTCTATAGAGAAAAAGGGTCGCTTAATACCAACATTTTTGTTGCACCAAGTTCAGGCGTGCCACATATCTGCCACGTTCGAGTGCGAAACTGCATGCTGTTCTCTTGGATTCATAAACATTGCCTAAGATGACCGTCTCTTTCCGTTTTGTTAGCTATCCAAAACGCCATGTTAGAACGCTGGAAAAAGATCGAACAACACATTGCAAATTCGCTGCGGCCTCGCGTTTCTCTGTTTGCGACCAGGTGTAGCGAATCGACTTTGCAGTGCGGAATTCGGCTGGATGGGGAAGAGATTGTCGGTATTGGAGAAAACCACTCGAAAATCGACGCAGTTATTTCGGATAACCACATTTACGGTGCAGCTAATAGTTATCTCGACCTGTCAATCTACGACATCATCTATTCCGAAAATCCGATCACTCGAGCATTAGGTATGCTAGATGCAAGGCTGAATATACAAAGACTGCAAGCAATGGATCTCAGAGGCGAACCGGCCCTGGTTCGAAAACTCTGGCAGGCTCGCTGCGAAGCCGAAGCAGTCCACCTGAAGGAATCGGAGGCTGCTACGGTTCTTGATTTAAGCGTGCGGATTCCGGAGTTTAAGTGGAATTATGGACCAGTTGATGAGGAGATATTGATAAATAGTCTCAACAACAACAAAACGAGTGAGCGCATCGCCCAGCTACTCCAGGTATTGCTACGCATGCAAGAGGGCACTGCCACCGGTGAGTATCTAGTCGGACCGATACCAAAGCTTTTATTTGCTGCCTATTGCAAGCTACCGGATGAGAATAGTAAGAGCACATTTTGCAGACATATTGACTTTCTGAATAGACAAACCAAGTTTCTCGATCACCCCGACTTTGCCCGCGGCGCTCTTGAACTCGTGCTCGATTGCAAATCATGGAAACGTCCAATTGAGGATTGGCAGTCGTCGTCATATAGCACTGAGATACTGTTCAGTGGACTGGTCCGTCATCTCTTTGCAGACCATTTCGTTCCTGTCTTTTTGGATCGAGCGTGGTTGCAAGGCAACAAGCTGCACCAGAAATGGTTCAAACATGTCGCGTCCGGAAACAACATTCGCACGGCCAAAGGATTCCCTGACTCCGTTACTAAGAAAGCCGCTCACTACTTTATGCAAGCGCCGGCGAATTACTCCATAGAAGCGGCGATCAGATTTGGACAGATAACCGCCTTGGGCGGAGACGAATCCTTATGCGATGCAATTTGCAAAACACGACTGGCAGATTCATTCGAACATGACGATTTTTGGCAGACGGTGCTCTCATTTTTCGTCAGCAACCCAATGCTTGATTCATTTTGGATAGGTCCAATGATTGACTATATCTGGTGTCAGCGTTTTGATCCTGTCTTCGCGGATGGTCCTGCGGGGATAATCGAAGCAAAGCCAGCTCTCGAGCCAAACTTCAGCATTGCAGGACGCACAGTTGCCTCGCTGATAAGACTGGTAGAAGAATGGCACGATACGCTAAGCTCACGAAAGCAAGCACATCTAACTTGGAATCCAACTGGAATTGGCGGACTCTCTTTTACGGAAGGCGAGCCCGAATCAGATGGTTGCAGACATTGGACGATCAGAGAATTACTCAGCACCAGTGCTCTGATTGAAGAAGGCGAGGCGTTGAAGCACTGCGTCTCCAGCTACGCTAACTCATGCAACCAGGGCGAATGCTCTATCTGGACAGTTGAAACAACTACCGACGGTATCAAAGAGAAGCTTCTTACCATCGAAATTCACAACGAATCCAAATGCATCCGACAGATCCGTGGATTATGCAA
>CAZISK010000964.1:0-3325 GCA_964541355.1 uncultured Candidatus Obscuribacterales bacterium | reverse complement strand
AATCGTTCGTCAGGCTTCCGATGCCGCTTCCTTCGGGCTACCAATTTTTGTTCGGAGTGGACCTGGGGACGTTCAAAGTCGTTGCCATCGATTGTAAAAAGGGAAAGCCTCAGCAGATTCTCTTCATCTCGTGTCCTACGGCGGAAACAATGGATGCTCAACAAGTGCTGACCCAGATGTACGAAAGAGGCGTTTTCGACACGTATGGACAGGCTCGATTCACGGATGTTCTGGAAGAGGGCGGCTGGACCATTCAGGGGCAACAGGTCCCCTATCGAATCGGCAAGCTCGAAGGACAGCAGGGCACCGGTCTGGTTGGGTGTGTGGTCAATCCGCTCAATGCCCGGGCCCTTATCATGTACGATGTGCAGAGGGGTGGAGACAAGTTCGACATGAACGGCTGTCGCGATCTACTTCAGCAGATTGAAGCATTTTAGAGATACGTCTTAGAGATATATCGTCAATCTCGAGCGTCGTCAATTTAAGCGGATCGTAGACTGTGCCAGGATTTACGGTTGTCAGTCGCGAATTTGTAATTCCCCTTAATAGGCTCTAGAAAGCCGCGCGGTTAGCCCTATACTGTGTTCAATACGGTCCGAGCCGTCAAGAGGCTCAAGATTTTTCGCAAGCTAGGAGACAAGTATGAGCGAGTCAGCACATAGCGACACGAGCCAGAAGTGGTTGATTTTCTTCTTCGTGTGCTTTGGCATGTCGGTCTTCGGAATCGGTATCTGGGCGTGCTTCTGCTACAACGTGCAGGACGCACAAAAGCCGCCCGGCGGCGCCGGTGGGGGACATGGAATGATCGCTCCAAAAGATCTGGAGCATCTCCACAACGTGCCGCAATGGCGCATCGGCTAGCTAATTAGACCTGTTGGATCTTTATCGCGCGCCTCTTTCCGCTAGCACTGTGCATAGCGAATGATCCTGATACACCGCCTGAAATTCTTGAGCATCTCGCTCGATCGGACAACGAGCAGTTGTTGGAAAGAATTGCCGAGCATCCTAATGTGCGTCCTTACATATTAGAGATGCTCGCGGCGCACCAATCTCCGGATGTCCGCGCAGCGGTCGCTGGAAATTGCAACGTGCCCGTCGAAGTCCTGAATGAGCTCTGCAACGATGCGCATCCTGACGTTCGTTATAACATCGCGGAAAATCCTTGTATAAGCCAGGATGTGCTAATTAGGCTCACCTCCGACTCCAATCCGTACGTAGCTCATAGAGCGATGACTACATTGATGAGAATGGACCAGGCTGGTGGGACTCTGAAGAATTTCATTCAGAGAATGAATGCGCGCTGGGTGATCCGCAAGGCGATATAGTGTTGCAAGAGTTGGAAGAGAGCCGGGTGCGTCGATTGGCACCGGGCTCTCTTGTCTCTGATTTTCGGGCTCCGGATTCGAGTAAAAACGTATATACAACGATAATATTGCCTCCATGCCTTCTTACGTTTTGCACTAGACAGAATGCTGTATGTCGTGCTATGTTGAAAATAGCGTAAAAAATACGTTTAATAAATCGGAATCAATTGTATAGAAGGATGTTGCCTGGGCGGTCAGAGCGGTGGCTCGTGCTGGAAGACGCCCGCAATGCGGTAGAAGGAGGACTATTATGTTCATTGGGTTTAAAAAAGCAGATCCGACAACGTTCGTGATGCACTACGACAACGGAGTGCTCAAGCGAAAAGGTGCTGGACTGTCATTTTGGTACTTTAAGCCGACGACCTCTATTGTCGAAGTGCCTCTGTCCAGTTCGGATGTACCGTTTGCTTTTCCTGAGACGACTGTCGATTTTCAGGAAGTGACGGTGCAAGGGCAGCTAACATTTCGAATTGCAGATCCGGAGCGCTTATCGCAATTGCTTGACTTTACACTGGCGAAAAGCGGCGCATTCGCCAGCGAAGATCCGGACCTCTTAGCTGTGCGATTGGTCAACACTACCCATACAGCCGCGCGCTCGGTGATCCGTGGCATGACACTACCGGAGGTATTAATCGCCAGCGATTTTATCGTTGGCGAGATTCTTAAGCAGGTTCGTCAAGCTGATTCGATTACGATGTTGGGCATCGAGGTTTTGGGTTTGACTATTGCTCACATCAGGCCGACGCCGGAAATGTCCAGAGCGCTTGAAGCCGAGGCACGCGAGTCTATTCAAAGAAAATCGGATCAGGCCATCTACCTCAGACGAAACGCCGCTGTCGAGGAAGAGCGTCGAATCAAAGAAAGCGAGCTCAATACCGAGATCGCAGTAGAGGAAAAGCGCAGACAGATTGCCGAGACCAAGATGGCGGCCGAAATTGCGGTTGAAGAGCAACGCACTATGTTAATCGACACGCGCGTTGAGAACGATCGGAAAAATTCGGATAGCCGGGCTTACGACCTCGAGAAAACCCTGGCGCCATTTAAGGAGACCGACTGGAAGACGCTCATGGCTATTGCAGCCAAAGATGCAGATCCTCGATTCGCAATGTCGCTTGCCTTTCAAGAACTTGCTGAGAACGCCGGCAAAATCGGTCAGCTCACACTGACACCGGACTTGTTGGCAGCGATCATGCGAAGTGACAAATAGTCGTCGCCTCGAACTTAGTTCACTGATCTGTGGACCTCTTAGAAAAAATGATTAGCTAACGACGCTTCACGAGGAGAAAGTCAGATGTATGAAAAGCTAGTGGTGGTGACCAGAAAAACGCGACTCAGGGAGCTCATAGAAAGATTCAATACCCGAATGCAGGCGCGGTTTTTAATTGAGCGCGCCGGCGGTGATTTCAGCGAATATGTAGCTGAGGACGACAGTTACGAGCATGCGCTGGAGACGATTCGCAAAGAGATAAAAGTGGGAATGAAAGTTCAGTTCCTCGATCGATCGCTTCTTGCTACATACACTTTCGCGCCATCAGATATAGTGCTTGTTGTTGGTCAGGATGGCCTTGTCGCCAACACCGCGAAATATGTCGGCAGTCAACCGATCATCGGTGTTAATCCTGATCCGGTGAGGAACGATGGGGTTCTGGTTCCAATCGCGCCTGCCCAAGTCGGCGGTTGTTTGCAAGATGTATTGCGGGATAGTGCCGACTACAGGCATGTTACTTTAGCAGAGGCTGTACTTGCAGATGGGCAGCGCCTCTTAGCCTTCAACGACCTCTACATCGGCGCTCGATCGCATATTTCTGCACGATACCTGATTCAATATGGCGACATGCAGGAGCAGCAGTCGTCGAGCGGCCTGATTATCTCAACCGGAGCTGGTTCCACCGGATGGCTATCATCCGTATTCAATATGGTTACCTCCGTGGGCGCCTTCATCGGCGGTAGCGCTGGCAGAG
>CAZISK010000963.1:0-3326 GCA_964541355.1 uncultured Candidatus Obscuribacterales bacterium | reverse complement strand
CTCGAGCGACGCGAGGTCGATGCCGGTATTGACCAGGTCCAAAACCGTGAGATTCTTATTCTTCTCAACCAACCTTGCAATCGCTTCAAATCCTTTAGGACCTATGGGATTCCGCTTCAGCCACAATGCATTAATGGAAGTATTGCCGGCGACCGCCTCCGCTAGAGCCTCAATACCGGATGATTCAATGTAGTTGCAACCGAGATAGAGCGTCTGTAGTGGTGTTGAATGTGATACCAGCGTGGACAGAGCAGCGGCGCCCGGGTTGCCGATGGCATTGGTGCCGAGAAGCAAATGCTTGACCTGTGTGTTGTCTCGTAATGCCTCCATTACCAGCTTGGCGCCATCCGGACCGATATCCTGTTTGCACAGATCCAGACGCCCATCCGGACATAGCGTACCTCTGGTAAATGCGGTCTCAGCCTCCACGGAAAGATTGTCACGTAACGCCGCAAGGAGCGCAGCGAGCGCACCAGAGACGGTATCAGCATCAAGAGGCTCGATGGCTGGACATTCTACCGGTCGGATGGGTGGGGAGCTCTCTTGTCTCTCGTCTATGTCCATATTCTCTCTCTTCGTTGCCCTGGTACTGTGGCCCGGACCAAGCTAATTGTATACCCGCGTTTTGCAATGCGGCCACCCCGCGGTCAGAACCTGCCTGTTTCGCAAGAATTCAGAACCAATGACATCATCACGGTCTTCTCTTTGCGAAACGCCGCACAGGCTCCGTACTATAGAATTTTCACCACGGTGCAATCTTATAATCCTTCAAAAACTTTCCATACAAGAAAACACCGCCTCCCACACCTTGAAAAACAGGATCTAGAATTCTGCTCGCACCGTCAATTTCATCAAGCGGGCGCACCCAACCCTCTTCGCTCATTTTTTCGGATTGGGGATGAGGAAACTCGTTTGTAATCCATCCGGTGTCAACGCTGTTCATATAGATCTTCCGAGCCGCAAGCGATTCCGCGCAGGTGCGCGTGATCATGTTCAAAGCAGCTTTTGCCATATTTGTGTGGGGGTGGTGGGGACGCTTCCAATCAACGTGGAACTGTCCCTCCACGGCCGATACGTTGATGATGAATGCTGCCGATCGATCTGATTGCTCGAGATTAGGAATCAACTGATTGATCAATAGAAAAGGGGCAATCGAATTGACCAGCGTAACCTCGAAAAGCTCTCTGGGCTCAACCTCCTCGATGGCGGAAACCCAGGTATTATGCGGTCTGAGATCGATCTGCTGACCGTGTTCGTCGAATTTGCCTGGTGGGAAATAATCAACCATTGAGTCAAGCATTTCTCGTGCGGCAACGGGGCTCAAACGACTTGATGGAGTCACAGTGATGCCGGAGACTATTTCCACAGGGGAGGATGCGAGTCGAAGCTCGTTTTGCAACCACGGTTGATAGAACGCATCCGGACGAGAGATCGTCTGGGCAGCGTTATTGACAAGTATGTCGACCGCCGGGAAATTCGATTTTACGAAATCGGTGAATTCAATAATGGCTGGGCTGTTCCTCAGATCCAGCGAATAGACTTTCAGTCTTTCATTCCAATCAGCGAAGTCAGCCTGTTTTGAGAACCTGATTCCAGCATCTTTAGGAAATCTCGTCGTGATTAACACATTTGCGCCGGCTCGTAATAGTTTTAACGCCACTTCGAATCCGATCTTTATTCTGCCACCGGTCACGACTGCGGTAAACCCGCTCATATCGGTCGACTGCATTCGCTTCTCAAAATTGAACGCGCCACATGGAACACAAAGTTGATCATAGGACCGGTGCGATTTCAAGAAAGCTCGCTTACAGACATAGCAATTCTTCGTAGTCTCATCTTTAGCAGCAACTTCCTGATAGCATCCGACCTCCGACTTTTGCTCACGGAATTGCTCGATCAAGTTGGATAAATCGGATGCGGATAGCGCATTGTTATCTCTGGTTCGCTGGAGCTGCTCCTCCTTCATGCGCTGCTTCGAGTGTTGTATTAACTCTCTAGCCGCTTGCACTACGGCATCCTTCAACGGATGGCGCTCCCAACCGTTCGACGACTCATCACACAATGCCTGAATAACAGCAAGGCATTGAGACAACTCTTCTTCCTTCAAGACACCACTCATGGTGAGGCTCCTGGAGATGCTTCGCTAGGTGATTTATGCCAAAGGTAGTATAACACTGTCAAACCAGGATAGAATTACCGCTCGAACTTACACTTACAGACGAGGCCACCGTGTGGTTTAACTCACCAACAGGTAAGGTCAATAAGGCTACCCTGACATCAATAATTGAAAAGATAATAGACCGACTCACTAGAGAGATGGTCAGCACGGTACCGACCCAAAAGCTTCGTGCCGAACTGGCGATCAGGTCGGTCTACAGGCTCGCCAATCAACCAGAGCCTGAGCGCATCGTTTGGTTCGCCTCTCCATTCGCCGCTTTGGTCGCGCTTGCCACCATACTGAAAGGCAAGCCGATCCCGACGAAGTTTACTCCACCTGAAACACTTGAGTACACAAAAGAGATCGAGGCATACCTGCGCGATGCAAGGTTTGATGATGCGCTTAACACGGCAAAAGAACAGTTCGGACAGATCAATTTCGATCGTGCAATCGACGGCATTTGCAAGTACCGTTTGAAAAACCTTATAAAGGAACACAACTACCAGCGCGATCCTGATCTGCCCAGCACCATGGCGATAGAGAATCAAATAAAAGGAGCATGGCGAGCTCGCCTCGAGCCCGAATTACCAAGAAGCGTGCACATGGCAATTCCTCGTCTTCTGCTCCAACAACGAATCGATTTCGATTGCACTGAATCGAAAAGTCTAATGGTGAAGATGAGACAGCACCTGCCCCAGCCTTCCTATAGCCCGCCATTCATAGATGTTCAGACTGATTGGAAGTGGCGATTCGAAGTTAAGCAGCTTGCAAGTATTGTTTGGAAACCGGTGCAAGAGCTCCTGAGATCAGAGCTCAACCGTGTACTTACACCAAGAGCACAAAACCCGGCGCGTTCGCTTCTATTCGAGTCCGTCGAGCTTTACTCGGAGACAATCAGCAGATTGGCGTCATATGAACTGGCTCAGATTGCTAATCGAAGTGTGCCCTCAGGGTTTGTAGACTTGAAAGGAATGATTGAATTAGGTTGGATGTTTCCCTTTAAATCAGTCGCTATCGCTGTCGAAAGACCAAAGATCTTGCAACTAGACTCTCACAATCGTCCCCATGCTGACTTCGGAAATGCCATCGAATACAACGATGGTTGGACATGCTGGATGTGGCATGGTGTGCCGGTGCGCATCCCTGAGACCGATATGGACTGGCGACC
>CAZISK010000962.1:0-3335 GCA_964541355.1 uncultured Candidatus Obscuribacterales bacterium | reverse complement strand
CCCGCCGAAGCAACGGCTCCGCTTTATTGTAGTCTTTTTCGTCTGTGAAAAGGTCAGCCAGACAACACAACGTCGTCGCTACTTCAGGATGCTCGCGTCCATAATAGGATTCCTGCGTGTGCAAAACCTGCCTGAAGATGTTTTCCGCGTCTATTTTCCGGTCGTGCTCGGCATATAGCTTCCCAAGGTTAAACTGAATCTCGGCCACCTCGAGGTGATCGTCACCAACGAAGCGCTGCCGAATCTCGTAAGCCCTTTTGTATAAAAACTCCGCTCGGTCCATACTTCCCAGTATTCTGTAGAGCTCGGCCAGATTGTTCATCGCCGTCGACAGGGAGGGATGCTCGAATCCGAGCGCTTTTTCCTGAATTGTAAGGGCCTGACGGAAAAGCGGTTCTGCCTCGGAGAGACGGGCCTGGGCAAGATAGACCATGGCCAGGTTGTTCATCGCCGAGCCCACGTCCGGATGATCCACGGAAAGAGCCTTGTTACGTATATCGAGCGCCCGCAACATGAACCCCTCCGCCTCAGCGAACCGGCTCTCATGGTAAAGCAGGAGCCCTATCGAGGTCAGGTACTCGGCAAGTTCGGGATTTTCTGCGCCCAGCGAAGATTCTAATTGCGGCAAGAGCGACAGCAGAGCATCTATGTTTTCGTTCATGAGTTGCAGCAACCGATCAATCCATTTCGAGCTTATCACGAACCGAACCGTCTAATTTGTGCGCCATAGTCGGTACGCCCCAAACCACCTCGCATATCATGATTTTTCGAAAAAAATGGGCCGAGCATGCGTGCTCGGCCCGACGGAATGGTTAATCTTCCGGCATGAACTATTCGCTTGCTTCTTTTTTCGATTCAGCTCTATCGATTGCGGCCATCGGATTGATCGCTTCGATTACGTCGTTGGTGACATCAACACCCTTATCGAGAACTTCTTTGCCGCCTGCGTATACGGAGTTGGCGTCGACGATCAGGTCGAGACCTTTCTTTTTAGCAACCGTGTTGGCTGCTTGAACCATGCGCTGGGTGTCTTGAAGAGTGGCCGATTGTACGAGCTGGGCAAGAGCCTGCTGTTTTGCAGCCAATTCAGTCTGCACTTGCTTGACGATATCTTTGAGTTCGGCCTCGGTCTTCTTGTCACTGCGAGCCTTTTCGATGGCTTTCTGACCGGTCTCGATGTCGCGACGAAGTTGAGCTTCGGCTTGATTTTTCAAGTTCTCGGCATCACCGGCTGGAGTCTTAGCTTTGACAACAACCAGATTGAAGTAGCCAATCTTCACGGTAGCGGGCGCAGCGGCCTTTTGCGCGAAAGCTGGGGCGCTAAGAACAGCTGACACAACCAATGCCAGCGCAATTGAAAGATTAGAAGTACGTTGCATGGAGTCCTCCACCATCGAAGAAAAAAGTTGCACGAGTGAACTGATTATATGAAGGGCGCCGCCGGGTGGACAATTACCGTACTTCGGAAAACGTAACAAACTGCACACCAGTGTGTTGACTTTCGTAACGTGGCGATCACAACCTTTCAGACCCGCCTGAGCACTTGAAAATCTGGCAAACCCTGATTAGGTAATGCTTCGTCGCACCATTCGTAGTGCCCAATGCGATATCAGCTGAAGCGCTTGGATAGTGACTAGATCGCTCTCGTCGATCACAAACAGCCTCCAGCTTACAGGCGTATAATTTCGCAGCGCGTCATAGAAACGGTCCGACAGAGCCACTTTCTGACATTTTTCATCAAAATTAGTTAGGATTTAGAAGTGCTGAAAAAATTTGTTATCGCACGAGTACGGTCAATGAAAATCGTCAAAAGCAAATAATGCCAAAGCTAATGGAGTTCATGCCGATCGCTTTTATGGGAACGATGAAAGGCTGGCGACGTTGAATGACCGGATTTGTTCCCGACAATAATTTCTTCCATTCACCCCAAATCAGGTTGAGATTTCTTCTTCCTCAAGCAAGACATGGAACCAGAATGTGCTGCCCACACCCTCGGCCGATTGAAGGAATGTCAGGAGCAACTCGATAAAATTCAAACTCGGAACAAGGGTTGACCAGTCCTACTTGAACTCGTTCAAAACTGGGGAAACTGCGTTCAATTTTTGACGATCTTGTTTTGCTAGATCAGCGCGCCCCAACCGGTCATAAACATTCGCACGACGTTGAAACAATGCTCCGACCTGCGCCGTTAACTCGATTGCTTTCGAGTAATCATCTACGGCTTCCTTGAGACGGCCTAGCTCTTCTTCCGCCTCTGCACGCATTTCCAAAACCCGATAATTGTTTTTGTCCAGTGCTATTACTTTGTCAGACTCTTTAACGACCTCATCGTACCTTTCTAGTCGAAGGAGCTCACTCATGCGAGCCCTTCGGGCACCTAGATGTTTCGAATCGAATTCGAGTATATGGTTGTAATCCTCCAGGGCGAGCTCGCTCGAATTCAACTGACTGTATGCCTTTCCTCTTAGAAGTGTGGCTTCCATGTTGGCTGGACGCTGCTCGAGAAACAATGAGAGCTGCTCAACCACCTCTTTAAATTCCTTTTTCTCGAACAATATTTCGGCTATGAAGAGTCTGGGAATTGTCTCACGAGGTTTCAATGCCAAGGCCCTGCGGGCGTCGGTCAATGCTCGCTCGCTCTTCAAAAGATCTCGGTACAGGTTGGCACGTTCAAAATACGCGGTGAAACAGCTCGGATCCAGCTTTACCGCACGAGTGAGATCGAGAAGAGCTTCCGTTGTTTTCTTCTGTTGTCGGTAGCAAGAGGCTCGGTCAACCAGCAGTTGGGCATCATCAGGTTGGGCCGTAATCAGAGTACTCAACTCCTTAATTGCTCGCTGATAAGAACCTCCCGACTTGAGCAGAATGACAGCTAGACGTCCTACGGCACGACTCGGTTCGATCTGGTTCGATTTCATGGCGCTGAGCACCGCTGCCTGATGCTTGCCGAGTTTTCTGAGACAAAGACTGCGCATTCGATGCAAGCTCGGCACGTTCGGGTTCCTAACAATTGCCGCATCAATCTCGACAAGAGCTTTATCGGGGTGTCCATTGCTGAGCATTAACTCAGCAATATGGTACGAGCAGTCAACATCATCAGAACCCAGTTCTCTTCCTTTTCTAAACAGTGCCAGCGTCTGGTCGTAAGGTCGGTGAAGCTGGTTGTAGGCCTTGCCTTTGATCTGATAAACACCACCGTGCCTGTTGTCCAGGTTAAGCGCTTTTTCGATGGACGGCAACGCTTCGAGCGGTTTTCGAACATGCACCAGATACGATGCCTTTATGATGTGCGCAAAGAGAAGACTCGGATCAACTTTAATGACTCGATCGCAGTC
>CAZISK010000961.1:0-3336 GCA_964541355.1 uncultured Candidatus Obscuribacterales bacterium | reverse complement strand
CTGGACTGCTCCTTTCGGGCTGTGGGCTGGGCTGGGGAACGGCGCTATTGTGCGGACTCGTAGTCAAAGTGTTCAGCGGAAGCCAGATGCGCAGAGTCTTTTCGACTCAGGCAGTCTCGTACTACGTCGCCTGCATCGGAGCTGGTTTGCTCGGCGGCGCCTTATGTCACCAGCTCGATCCAAGCTCTGCGCTTAATACGTCTTTCTTGGTCTCAGCCCTAATCTCGCTGGCAGCGGCGCTGGTGAGCTTTATCTTCCTTCCTAAGGAGGACGAAACAAGCGAGAGACTGCCGGCAACAGCTCTTCTTAAAGAGGCGCTCTTAAACCGAAACTTTCTTATCATCGCGCTGTTCATCTGGTGCTGGAACTTCAGCCCGGGATTTGGAACACCGCTATACTTCCACTACACCAATGTTCTTCACTTCAGCCAGGCCGAAATCGGTCAGATCAACGGATGTAGCGCCTTTGGAATGTTGGCTGGTGGTTTCGTCTTCCCTCTTCTTGCCAGGGTTCCGGCGAGAAAACAGATTTTCCTCGCTGTACTTACGTGCGTACTCAGCACTTTGAGCTTCAACCTCATTACCAGTCTGCACGCCGCTATGGCCGTCGAGATCTTGCATGGCATTGCCAACATGCTAGGCCTTTTGACTATCTATTGCCTGGGAGCACAGGCGTCGAGACCACGATTAGAGACCTTTATCACATCCACCTTGATTGCCATATACAACATCGCTACACAAGTATCCGGCATGCTCGGTGGGATCTTGTACGCCAATGTTTTCCATAATTCGCTTGCACCACTACTGGCGGTATCAGCGACTTTGACTGGAATGTGCACTTTGCTAATACGCCTGCTTCCTCGCGACCAATTGCATGAAGAAACACCGGCTGCTCGAACAGAACAAAGAGTACCTGTTACAAGCGGCATGACAGATTGATTTAAGACCTGCTATTAACATGAATTGATTGAATCAACCACCTGTTCTGCTCGTTGACTACACTCAAATCTATTGTTTCACCAATATCGCTAGAACTAGTTCACTCATCGAATTTGGTGCTGATTACTCGTAAAGTTTTTCGACAGCGTCGCCTGGAGGTTTTTGCTCACGCGCGGCGCCTCCATGCTTTTCCGCGCATTACCAATCCTAAAGCACAATACTCAAATCAATTTCTTCAATCGCTATACTCGCTGTGTAACCACGCGCACTAGTCAAAGAGTCGACACAGAACAGTCTATAGTGTTCCGGGTTTGACGAAACAGCGCACGTAAGACTCTGATAAACGCTGTTTTCAGAGCAGATCTCACCCAGTTCTACTGTTTGATACTTAGTTATCACACTGTGCTGTTATCAAACAGGCAAACATCTGTAAGGACTTAGTGACCGAGTTGACGTCTCAATTTAGAGACAACCGAGGCCACGTTTGGATCAGCAGACATCATTTCCTTCACCTTATTGTGGGCATAAATAGCTGATGTATGTTTTCTATTTCCAAATGCTTGCCCTATCCGAGGAAAACTCACGTTCAACAATTCGTGGCAAAGGTGCATTGCAATGTGCCTTGGCATAGTCAGATCCTGCGATCTCTTCGAGGACTTCAACTCTGCTGACATGAGTTTATAGTGTTCCGCTACAGCCGCAATGACCTCCTCAACCGTCACCGTGGGCTTGACCTCGGGGGTTCCGGTTGGGGTAAGCAAGCTGTGTAGTGAGAGCTGATCGACGCGTTGACCGGTCAGATTGGCATAAGCATTGACGCGAATCAGTGCTCCTTCGAGCTCTCGAATATTGCTGGTGAAAATTGTGGCTATGTGGTTGAGGGTTTGCTCCTCAACACGAATACCGTCCTGCTCGCATTTCTTGCGGAGAATGGCCAATCGGGTTTCATAATCCGGAGCTTGAATGTCCGATATCAATCCCCATTCGAATCGACTTCGCAGACGTTCTTCCAGACGCGATAATGCTTTCGGCGGTCTGTCGGATGAGATTACCAACTGCTTGCCGGTGTCTCGCAAGGTGTTGAATGTGTGGAAGAACTCTTCTTGAGTCGACTCTTTCCCTTCGAGGAACTGAATATCGTCAATCAGCAGTACATCGATGTTTCTATATCGTTTTCGAAACTCAACCATCTGCTTGTCTTTAATTGAATTGATCAGATCATTCGTAAATCTCTCACAACTCAGGTAACGCACCTGCAAATTTGGTGATTGCTCCAAAATCGCATGGCCAATGGCTTGCATTAAATGCGTTTTGCCAAGCCCGACACCACCATAAACAAACAATGGATTGTAATTTTGACCAGGACTTTGAGAAACGGCTACAGCAGCCGAATGGCAGAATCTGCTATTAGAACCGACCACGAATGTCGCAAACGTATATTTCGGATTCAACCCGGAGCGACTGATATCAGGCGCCATTCGTCCATGTCTGGTCGGGACCTTGTTCTGCACCCGACCGACCTGAGGCGGCATCGCGATCTTGGCTGCCTGCCCAAGACTCGGCGCGAAGTCTATATTCGATTCGCTTTCAATACCTGTATGCGCAACTATGTGAACAGGTAGATGCGTTGATCCGACATCTCTAAGATCGCTGTTTGACCAGGACTCCTGCAAGTCAACATTTACTGATTCTGTACCGCATTCGTCCTCACTCCTGCTTCTAAGCGGCTCATCGTTGTTATTGACCGGCTGAATACTGCCAGCTGCATTCCTTCCGGCAGAATCTCCGCCATGAGGAATGCTGGCAAATGTGCCAGAGTACTCGCCACTCCCGACCGAACTGTCTATGGCGAACTCTATCAGAACAGGGTGTCCGGCTATGTTGCCGAAAGTATCTTGCAGCAGGGTCTTATAAGAAGAG
The DNA here is from genome assembly GCA_964541355.1 of uncultured Candidatus Obscuribacterales bacterium. GTDB lineage: Bacteria > Cyanobacteriota > Vampirovibrionia > Obscuribacterales > Obscuribacteraceae > JADYXR01. The sequence continues at coordinate 478 of CAZISK010000961.1, read as the reverse complement.
ATCAGTCCTTGTGAAAATGGGTTGGAGACCGCGATTATCGCTACGCCGTCTCTCATGAATTTCAATTCCGAGCAGGTTTTCACCACAGCGAACGAGCCCGGCGACATCGTCTTCGAAAGCAGAGTCAATACGTCGGCCCAGATCAGTGGAATAGGTTTCAAAAAACGTACGTCGTCACTGGTAGTATGCATTGCTCGACAGATCCGGCTGGAATAGTGGTCTACTGAACCGACAGGCCCGCAGTTTTGAAGAGCTGCGATCCTGAAAGTATTTTCAAACTGTCGATCAACCAGAGCTTACCCGCAAGTATTTTCATAAGCCCTATATGTCGACAAGCCTCTTGCCGAGCTAGATTACAATGCCGGCACAAATTCATCGTGCCGGTCAGAACTCTGGCGTAAGGACTGTAAATTTTTCATCGGCCAATCGAAGGACCGACGCCAACTTTATTGTAAGAGATGATAGCATAGCCATTCAG
>CAZISK010000960.1:0-3340 GCA_964541355.1 uncultured Candidatus Obscuribacterales bacterium | reverse complement strand
CGAAGTTATTGTGATCATTCCGTGACCAATTTTTCAGGATCAATAAATGTTTAATCCAAGAAAGAAAAAGATCCGCTTGACGTCGAATGGTAAATGTCCGTTGAAACCGTTCTGGAAACACTTAGCGTGACGGTCGATCTCATTGCAGGATGTTTGGCGAGCGCATTTTTCTCTGGTTTGAAACGGTTTTGCTGAACGCGACTCTCTGGAGTTTTGCTCGTATGGAAAGTATGATGCTCCGTGTCGGAGAGATGCTGTCCGGCTCGGTACCGTTGACCGCGTTCTTCCGACGAGAACCAGTTGTGGTATCAAAAGAGGTGCAATCTTGCAATGGACTTGGAACCATATACGGTATCGCTTCAATTATCCTGCCGTCATCGCGACGAATTCGAAGCATACATCAGCGCAATCAAGATTATCAGTGCGCCAAGCACCACCACACGCAACCGTGGTTCTAGATAGAAGGGATTCCGGCTTCCAGCATCTCGATTCTGGATCTCTCTTTCCAGAGCCTCTGCCTTGTGACGCAGCCTCGTAATTTCGAACGCCGTGTCGAGGCTGCGCTCTTTGTCCTCCGGTTGCGGCCAGGCCTGCTTCTCAAGCTGGATACGCAACTGTGTGTCTTCCGCAATCTTCTGTGCCAGGGCTTGTCTCACGCTGACCAACTGCTCTTCGAGGCACAAAGAGGGTTGTTCGTCAGTCCGAGTGACGTTCTTCAAGACTGCGAATACTTTGTCGACAAGCTTGTGCAGCATGTTGCTTCCTGGATTTGCCCGTCGCTGGACCCGCAGATAAGTTGAATTGTATTACTAGAATGCCTTGCGATATTTGTTGGACAGTCTGTTCGCTTCTCGATTGGAGACGGCGTTGTGGGTTTTTGCGAACTGACTTTGCTTCTGGTAGTAGTTGCCTTGTTTTTTGCTGGTACGCCAGTTTTGCTTGGACCAGCTATTGTTCTTGTTCCAACCGGTTTTGCTGCAACTCTTCTTGTTCCAAGTTTTGTTGCAACCTTTGTTCCAACCGGTTTTGCTGCCCTTGTTCCAGCCGTTATTGATCTTATTGCAGTGCTTTGCATCAGCAGGCTGAGACGTCGAAAATGCAACTGTAAGGAGCATTAGCAGTGACAGAAATAAGTGGGTGAGTTTGTTCATGAGAAGCACCTTTCCTTGGTACTTCAATTTTACTCCTCAAGGCTTCAGCGCTCTAGGGGTTCTGACGTTAGGATTGAAACTTATCTTCCCATTCCCAACTGCTGGGCTGTTTGGTAGACTTTGCCTTCCGTCAAAATCGATGGAGCGATGACGACTTCCACTTCCTGCATCTCTTTGAGGTTGGCCGCACCCAGCGTACCCATGCTGGTCTGCAAGGCACCTGAAAGATTTTGCGTTCCGTCGTCAACTTGTGCAGGACCGCGAAGTATCTGCTTCAGGCTTACAGTCGTGCCGACTTTGATTCTCGTTCCGCGGGGGAGGACAGGGCTTGGTGTCGCCATTCCCCAGTGATAACCGCGTCCAGGAGATTCTATAGATTTTGCCAGAGGCGAACCGATCATGACTGCGTCGGCACCACAGGCGATGGCTTTGCAGATATCGCCGGAGGTCACCATTCCACCGTCGGCAATGATCAGCGGTGCTTTCTTGTGGCGCTCCGCATATACTCTTGCTGCACCCGAGCAATCAGCGATTGCTGTCGCCATCGGAACGCCGATGCCCAGCACGCCTCTCGACGTACAGGCTGCTCCCGGTCCGACTCCGACGAGAATGCCTGCGACACCGGTCTCCATCAATTCGAGGGCGGTCTTGTAGGCGACGCAGTTGCCAACCACGACAGGAACTCTTACCGATTTGCAGAGTTTGGCCAGATCGAGACCGGCTTCACCGGAAGCGCTTCTATGCTCGATGCCGGTGACCGTCGATTGCACGAACAGAATATCGAGTCCGGCTTCGATAGCGATGTCGCCATACTTCTTCGCAACGTTGGGTGTAACCGAGGCCGCCACCACGATGCCTTGAGCCTTCATTTCCTCGATGCGCTTGCTTACTAGAGCCTCTTTGACTGGGCTTGAGTAAAGCTTCTGCATAACCTCTACGAATTTATCTTTGTCGCAGGAGGTAATCTCATGATAGATCTCATCGCAGTCATCGTATCTAGTCTGAATGCCCTGCAGATTTAGGACGCCGAGTCCGCCAAGCTTGCCAATCAAGCCTGCGAACTTCACGTCGACCACGCTGTCCATGGCGCTGGCTAAGATAGGCAACTCCAGCTTGGTGCCAGCAAGTTCTACACTGGTATCGCAAACCTCAGGATCCAGAGTCTCAGATCCCGGCACCAGGGCGACTTCGTCGAACCCGTAGGCTCTTCTCGACGGCTTGCCTCTACCGATCGAGAGCTCTTCGCCATATTTTGTTTGTGCGAATTCGACAGTCTTGGCCATGCTTCAGTCCCCCTGTGTTTCGCATATATTATCACCGCAATGGTGTAAAGCCGCATCAGTTCAATAACTCAGATTACAGTTCTTTTCTGACTTTATCAAAAGATTTGATATCGGAATACCTAGCGGCAGCGATCTTTCACGGCACTCGGGCATCTCAACTGAATCAACCGTTGTTTTTCCGGCGAGGACGTGGGTAAGCTGTATAAGGGACTCACGCTTGTGAAACCAGATGCTGCCGATAATTAAATGTTGTCTGGAGGGACTTATGACAACAGGGTCGAAAATAGAACAGTTGCACATACCTGAGGGGCTGAACTACGAATGCACCGGGTGTGGCAAATGTTGTGGCGGTTGGTCGGTTCCTCTCACGGAAGAGGACTATGTGAGAATCGCCGACATCGATTGGGCCAAAGAAGCCGATCGTTATTTCGGCAAGAAACTTTTCCGCGAATTGCGTGATTACGAGAGTGAAAACACTCCATACACTCATGCGATCAAAGAAGGTGACAATGGTCAATGTCCATTTCTATACGACAATCTTTGTTTCATTCACAGCAAGTTCGACGCAAAGACAAAGCCGTCAATCTGCCAACTTTTTCCGTACTCCTTCAACAAGACACCAAGCGGCACTTATGCGACTATCAGTTTTTACAGCATGGGTGCAGTCAACAACAGCGGAAAAGCATTAGTTGATCAAAGAGAATATTTAGAAGGGAAGCTTGCCGAATTCAATGCGCTCTATCCAGACCACGAGCCCAACTGGTCGCAGATTCAGTTGAGCACCGGCATTCCATTGACCTGGGACAAGTATCTCTTGCACGAAGAGAAATTGATCGCATATATAAAAGATAAATCTCTTTCTCTCGAGCAACGCTTCATTAATGCCTCCAATTATTTGGTGCGGGC
>CAZISK010000959.1:0-3355 GCA_964541355.1 uncultured Candidatus Obscuribacterales bacterium | reverse complement strand
TCTCGATCGACGCCTAGTACCAATTGCGTAAGATCGTTGGAGCCGATTGAGAAACCATCAAACAGTTCGGCAAAGGCTTCCATTGAAAAGACATTGGAAGGCAACTCGCACATCACATAAACTTCTAGCCCATCTTGTCCACGATTTAAGCCGTTCTTCGAAAGTTCCGCCAGCACCTTTTTGCCCTCATCCACTGTGCGGCAAAATGGGATCATGATCTTAACGTTTGTCAGTCCCATCTGTTGGCGCACTTGCTTGATGGCTTGGCACTCGAGTGCAAATCCGTCTTTGTAGCGATCGTCATAATATCTAGACGCGCCTCGGAAGCCGATCATCGGGTTATCTTCCAGGGGCTCGAACTGGGCACCTCCAAGTAGGTTGGCATATTCGTTGGTTTTAAAATCCGAAAGCCTAACAATTACAGGTCTGGGATAAAAGGCGGCCGCAATAGTGCCTACACCTTCAGCCAGTTTTTGCACGAAGTAATCTGTCTTTGATTTGTAGTTCTTCGTGAGCGCCAGGATTGCCTCTTTTTCCCTTTGGTCTTCAAGCTCATCGAATCGGGTTAACGCCAATGGATGTACTTTCACTTCGTTGGCTATGATGAACTCTTCGCGTGCCAGACCGACTCCGCCAACTGGCAGCTGGGCAAGATTGAAGGCTTGATCCGGATTGCCGACATTTACCAGGATCTCCGTAGCCGTGGTTGGCAGCTCGTCGAGATTGATTTCTTGCCGGTGAAATGGGAGTCGACCATCATAGATCGTTCCAGTCTCGCCTTCGGCGCAAGACACGGTAACCAATCGCCCAGTTGCCATGATCTCGGTGGCGCGCTCGGTGCCGACGACACAGGGCACTCCGATTTCACGGCTGACAATAGCGGCATGGCAGGTTCTGCCACCACGATTGGTGATGATACCGGATGCTCGCTTCATAATCGGTTCCCAATCTGGGTCGGTCATATCTGCAACTAGAACTTCACCGTCTTTAAAAGAGGACAGCTCATGCACGTTGGTGATTACCCGTGCCGGTCCAGCGCCGATTCTTTCTCCGATTGAACGACCAGTGACAAGGACTTTTCCTTGCTTTTCCAGTCTATAGGATTCAAGAGTTCTTCTGGATTTAGTCGAGTGTACAGTTTCAGGTCTGGCCTGAACGATGTAGAGTTTTCCGTCACGTCCATCTTTCGCCCATTCTATATCCATGGCTGTGGGCCGGTTAAGTCTATCAGAATAATAGCTTTCGATAGTGCAGGCCCATTTCGCCAGTTGAAGAACCTCATCGTCGTTGATGCTGAGCCGTTCTCTGTATTCGGGTGTGACTTCGACGTTTCTGGTGGTTTTGGTTCCGTGCCCGGAGTAGATCATGCGCAGCTGCTTGGCACCGACTCTTCGTCGCACAATTGGGTTGAAGCCTTGCTTGAGTGTCGGTTTGAATACGACCAGCTCATCGGGATCGACGCGCCCAGCCACGATGTTTTCTCCTAGTCCGTATGAAGAGGTAACTAATACTACGTCCCGAAATCCGCTTTCCGTATCGAGTGTGAAGATTACTCCTGCAGAAGCAAGATCGGAGCGTACCATCTTTTGAACGCCAATAGAGAGTCGAACTGTTAACTGGTCGAAATTTTGATCCACGCGATATGAGATTGCTCGATCGGTAAATAACGAGGCAAAACAGTTGACGCAGGCCTCCAGAAGCTCGACCTCACCTCGTACATTAAGGAAGCTCTCCTGCTGTCCGGCGAAGGATGCCTCCGGTAGGTCCTCCGCCGTGGCACTCGAGCGGACGGCTACGTCCGGCTCGTCACCATACTGCAGAGCTAATTTTTTATACGCTGAGCGGATCTCGTCGGCAAGATCGTCTGGAATTCCAGCCTTCTTGATGAGCGCACGCGCCGTTCTCCCACGCATCGCCAGGTCGCCGACATCTTCCTTGTCTACGTCTTTGAGTAGTTCGGAAAGCTGCTTCCCGATACCGCCCTCGTCGAGTACGCGACTGTAGCCATCTGCAGTAATGCAGAAGCCGTGGGGCACGTTAATTCCAGAAGCAGTCATTCGACTTATCATTTCTCCGAGTGATGCGTTCTTGCCTCCAACGAGGTTGACGTCCTCCAGCGAGATCTCTTCATACCAGCGAATATACTTTGTCGTCATGATTTATCGTTTCCTCTGCTCAGGTGTTTTGTCTTCAGCGGTCTCTCTTTTGAAACGTATGCTTCGATGTGGCGTGGTCAGCATTGCGCTCAGGCGTTGATCCTAGTGAATAAAATGCAGTGATGTAACTGACCGAACGGTTGATCTTTTGAAGCGTCTAGCGTCTTGGTTCGACGTATCGATGTTCAGGCCGTCTGAGCTTTTTTAGTATGAAGTTTTACGACCTCTAGCGAGCATGGCGCGTCGTTGACAATCGCGGCTGCGACACTGCCAATGGATTCGCGCCGAGCCCCGGTGTCACCGTGAGAACCGATGATTAGTAGATCCGCCTTCCACCGTGTCGCCTCTTTCAAGATCGAAGGAGCTGCTCCACCGACAATCAGTTCACCGGTTATCTTGAGCTGACCGGGCAATCTCTCAATCAGTCTGTTGACACGATCTTGTAATATTATCTTGACCTGGTGAAAATACTCCCGATCAGGCTCTGGTCCGCCAGCTGGCTCAACTATGGTGAGCAAACACAGCTCTGTCTGCGCTGGCCAACGGCGTCTAGCCAGTTCATCTAGTAGGTCGTTGGCAAAAGGCGAGCTGTCTACTGCAATGAGTATTCGCATACTTTTCCCCTCGTTAAGCTACGTTGGTACTTCCACGGACTTGGAGGTTCAATTTATTCGAAGAGCACCAGTCAAGAGAGTTCCCTTAGTAACTAAGGTGCCAGAGTTTCGCAAATGATTCATCGTCCTTGCGAAGGATTCAGAAGGCTGAGTCTAAGGAGAGTACTTTACCGACACCATGTGGGTGGCACATGTGTTACACGGATCGTAAGCCCTAATTAAGGTTTCCAGATTCTTTGACAGGATTCGATCTCTGGCATCGTCTTCCGGTTCTCCAAATGATTGGCTCACCACTTCCTGGATGTCCCGTTCTATACGATAAGTATTTTGTGCTGATGGGGTGATCATGTCAGCGGCTGTAACATTGCCTTTCTCGTCGAGCTTGTAGTAGTGATAAAGTGTTCCTCTGGGACACTCAACGGTGCCGCACGCACTGCCTTGGGCTGGGCCAAGCTTCGTTCGCGACGTTTGTCTCTTTTCGAAACTATCCCAGTCTTGCTTTGTCTCCTCAAGGGTTTCGATAATCGCAATAGCTCTGTCGAATGCTTCGACAAGCTCAATTGCCTGGGCCAGATTATTCCAGAT
>CAZISK010000958.1:0-3356 GCA_964541355.1 uncultured Candidatus Obscuribacterales bacterium | reverse complement strand
CCTCAAGCTCCATCTCCATCTCCTCTACGTTACCTTCCATGAATCCGTTCTTGGTCATCTCGAGGTCCCGTTGCAGTGGCGAGGCGGCTTTGTCGATAAAGAGGTCTCCTGACAGGTGATCCATTTCGTGTTGGATCGCCCGACAGAGTAGATTGTCGCTCGCTTCGAGCTTCAGCTCTTTGCCAGCTAGATTTTGGTATTTGACGACGATACGGCGGGCTCTTCTTACTTCGAAGAAAACGCCGGGAAAGCTCAAGCAGCCTTCCTGCCCGATCATTTCTCCTTCACGTTCCAGTATCACCGGATTGATGAAAACGATGGGCTTGCGCGTGTCGTCCTCTTCGTCGCCGGCATGGACGTCGATTACCATTATTTGCTTGGATACTCCAACCTGCGGTGCTGCCAGTCCCACGCCGTCGTTGTCGTACATCGTGTCGAGCATATCCTGAGCGAGCTTCCGCACAGAGGAGTCGAAGGTAGTGATTTTCTTCGTCTTCTGCTTCAGAACCGGGTCTGGGAAATATCTCAGCTTCATTTTAGCCATTAATCTGGTCGCCTCCGGAATACACTGCCTGCTGGCTCAGTTCTAATTGTCAAGTCGCAATCTGGGAAAGCTCAGCCTCATGGGCTTCTTCGCCGATATTACCACACGCTTGCCAAGATGTCATTCTACCTCAAAAAACGCACACCGAGACGCTTTTACCAGCTTTGGTAACGTCTGTTCTTACAAAATGAAAGTTCGTTCAGCTCTCTAATAGCGCCAACTGGGAGCGTGAATGCTGGTTTTATGAGATATTCTTCCAGTCTGCATCAGGCGTCCTCAGAGGATTGGCGGTAGCATTTTACTTATACCGCACTGAAAAGATGGACCGAAGCTTGGCATGAACTCAATCCGATCGAATTCCTGGTTATTCATCTGTTTCATTCTCTTCGCTTGCTCGCCAGCCAGTGGAGCTGATTGGGGATATGAGGACGGTTTTACCAACGAAAAGAAAGACCAGTTCGAACGAAACAGCCAACCGCAGGAAGCGCCCACAGATACAGGCTCAAGTATGCCTGTCGAAGAGCTCCAAGCGACACCGCATAGCCTGACCGGCGATCCCAAACCGCAAAATAGCGCTCCTTCTAAGCCAAAACCGACCGATACGAATCGCAAAGACCTGGTCAGTCCGCCTGGGCTCGAGGTAGAAACGCCCCTCGGTGGAGTTGAGAATGAAAATGATACCGTTGAAGATCTGGCGGGCAATCCGGTAGTGAATCACTGGCTTAGCCTCTTGGGACTGTGCGCTCAGCTCAACCCTGGCGTTAAACTGCCTCAAGGTCCCGATTTTGCCAAGCAGTTGACCGATAGCCAGAAGCAGCGATTTACCGTTGTTCTGAACAATCTACTTGCCGGAAAGGAGAAGGCAGAAATTACGTCAATCGAGAAGTTCTGGCGTGCCCTCAATCGGCTCCTTCAGGATGAACAGCATTGCTCGAATTATCGACTGTTGTTTCGCTCCTTACTCAGTATGCGTGCGGATTCGAAAGAGATTCCCAGCGAAGAGCGCACCATGATATTCGAAGCTCTCGGTAAGAAGCGCATCGCGGAGCCTGGGCCGCCGCCGATCACCTAGGACGCTATCAACGATTACTCTGTCATGGCATGTTTCCTCTATGAGCGCAGCCACTCCGGAAAGACAGTCGATGCCGAAGATAATCGCGAACTCTACAGCCTGATCGTGAAGGACCGGTTTTTCGGCGCTCCCACCGATAGAGATCGTCAGGCGATGAACGATTTTCCTCTCAGCTGGGCAAAGTTTCGCATTCTGTACAATGATGCGTCGGAGGGCGAAAAGATGCTGCTGGCCGAACGAATCGCCTCGAACGAAGGCACTCGCGGGTTGAATATTCGCAACACCATGCTGGAAGAGGTGCTCTCTTCTCCAGCCTGGAAACGCTTCATCCTGGCTCAAAATGCCAAAAACGCAGCTGGCGCTCCTGGTTCGAAGCCGGCTGGTACTGCTATTGGTGCAGGCAAGAAAGCTACGGGGGTGAGGAAGAAGAGCTCAGCTGTCAAACGTTAAAGTCGAAAAATGCTGAGCGAATCGACTGCTTTTTCGAGTTCGGAAACTGCAATTGGCAGGTAGCCATGAACGACGCTTATCGAGACTACAACCCAGAGCAGTATGCACACCTGGATGGATTTGTCCTTTATCAGCACTTCTTCGGGGGTCTCTGTCGATTTTTGCGTGGCGGAAAGCAGTTGGTATCTCATGATTCCATAAACCACAAATGGCGCTGTAATCAGCATCCACTGACCGGATGGCGAAAAGAAACAATAGATGCAATAAGAGGTTACCAGCGATGGGACGATTAACGACTCCATGCGATTAATGAGCTCAAGCGAATACTTGTCGAGCGATTTGCGAATAGAGTCGGCTCCGACACCAAGGACAATGAGCTCCTGCCTCCGCTTCTCGATCGCAAGAAATAGCGCGCCAAGCGACGTGCAGATTAGAAACCACCCCGAGAGCATCACGTGTGCAGCCGCCCCTCCGGCAAGAGCTCTCAGAACAAAGCCGGTGGCAATGCTCATGATGTCCAGGATGGCGTGACGCTTGAGCACGAAGTTGTATAACACTTGTAGGAATACGTAAGAGACGAGAATCCCGCAGACTACGGGCCTGATCATGAACCCCAGAATCAATCCGCCCAGAAGAGCTATCACGGCTATCGTCGTCGCTACGGGTACGCTCACCTTTCCAGAGGCGATTGGACGGTTTTTCTTGGTTGGGTGCTTGGCATCAGATTCGCGGTCTTTGATGTCGTTAACGACGTAGATTGAGCCTGATACAAGGCAGAGACTTAAACAACAAAGCGCGGTCGCCGACAGTGCATCTCTATCTTCCAGCCGACCGGCGAAAAGCAAAGGCGCAAAGGCGATCAAATTTTTCGTCCACTGACGCGGTCTCAGCACCTTCAGCACTGCTATCAGTGCTAGGGCACTTTTGCGATTCGGCGCCTCTTGTGTGTCTTGCATAAGGTGTTTTTCTCAGACCCTCTAACTCATTCTAGCTTGCATTTGCCGTTCTCCTTGAGTTTGATTTTCAAACCGGCGCAGGAGAGATAGACAGACCAGGCTGCCTGTGCCACGAGCTGATTGGCTTGACCGAGCAAGTCTCTGTAAGCTCGAGCCATCTCATTATCGGGAACAATGGACCAGCCCACTTCATTTGTGACCAGTATGAAAGTCCAGTCGCTCCGTTCAGCGATTCGCGCAGTTAGCTGTGAGAGCGCGGCACTGACTGTGCTTTCAATTTGCTTTAACCCTTCAACCGAATAATCGGTATTTTTCTCTTTGAGCATGAGATTGG
>CAZISK010000957.1:0-3356 GCA_964541355.1 uncultured Candidatus Obscuribacterales bacterium | reverse complement strand
ACAGATCAACGTCGGACCTGGTGAGTATCAGATTCAGGTCTTGTGGCTGGATAAGGTAATCGAGACACCGTTCTTTAAGATCTAAGTTTCCAGCGGAATTTTTCATTCTCAAGAGCGTTGTCTCTTATCGAGGATCCCAGGCGGGAAACCTCAGCCATCGTCACTCATCTTCTAGGTCTTCTCGGATTCATCGAAGTTGGCAGCAGATGTTACCGAGAATTAGTCCCCGAGCCATACGGCTCGGGGACTTCTTTTGTATGTGAATTTCCACAGTGCACAAATGACTGTTTCCAACACACGAGCTTTGAGAACTGAACTTCCCCAGGCCCAAACGTTGAAATTTTAGATGTGCAATATACCGCTGGTCGACTCCCGGAAAAGGCGCACAGAAAGCCTCTCCCTGATCCCAATATAATATAAAAAGACTCACTGAGTAATTTCACCATTGAAGTCGCAGCGGACTTTTCATACCATCAGCTAAAAGCAACAAATTCGAAGCTACGGGATCCGACCACTTTTTATTTCGCCGAGGAAACAACTCGACGGAGTAATTTGAGCTGTACCTCAAAAACTCTCATCAACTTCTATGGTCAGTCAGGTCTTGGTCAGAACAACCGTTTAATCTACTAACAAATCGAACTGGAGTTGAAGCACGGGAATGGATACAGACGGGTACAAATCGGTCGGCACCCCAACCACTTTGACCGCAAGGCCGCGCATGAGCGAAGCCAATCTATCTGACCCCCGCTTCCATGAAGGGATAAAACAACTTCGAAGCGCCGTCGAATGCAAATCGCTCACGAAGGGCGAGGCTGGGCTTCATGTACTAGGCAGCCTGGTACTAAAAAGCTTCAGGCAAGAAGATGAAGCGTTTGTTTTCCAACTTGCATGCACACTGAACAGCACCGTATGTGCTGATTTGAATTATCGATTCGAATCATCGCCGGCTACAAGTCCGCACTCCAAGCTCGTCTTGAACAAGTTTACCAAAGACAATGGACTGGTAGTCCTGTCTGCAGGCTGGCTCGCGCTGGTTGATGGTTCAGGCGCGACTACCGACAGACGACTCGTCGGAGTCTTCGTTCTGCCCAATGGACGGAAGGGCGTCGGAATTTTTCAAGTAATGCACTGATCGCAATTGTCTCAAATGCAAGCCTAGCACCGTATTTGGTGACCATTCGGTAGCATTAAAAGTTGCGCTTTCTTACTTTTTCTGCGAGCGAGCCCAACTGTCTTTCAGCGTGACGATCCGATTGAACACCAGACTTCCAGGCTTACTGTCTTTTATGTCAACAACAAAGTAGCCCTGCCGCTCGAACTGGAAGCTCTCACCCGGCTTCGCCTCGGTCAGACTGGGTTCTAGTTTGCAACCGCTGAGGACTTGAAGTGCATCAGGATTGATCGCATTGAGGAAGTCGCTTTCCTTTCCGGTGGGTGGCGATTCTTCAGATAGAAGGCGATCATACAGGCGAAGCTCCGCATCGACTGCGTGTCTTGCGCTTACCCAGTGAATAGTGCCTTTTACTTTTCGTCCAACCGGATTGGCGCCTTTAGTTTCCGGATCGTAGGTGCAATGAATCTCTACAACATTTCCGCCGGTATCTTTGATCACATCCGTGCAGGTAATGCAGTAGGCGTAGCGCAATCGCACCTCTTTTCCGGGTGAGAGGCGGTAATAATCCTTGGGCGGCTCTAGCATGAAATCGTCCTGCTCGATGAAAATTTCTTTGCAGAAAGGCACTTTGCGTGAGCCTTCTTTCGGAATATCGTGAGGCCAGTACGAGGCATCCAGCTCCTCGACCTGTGTATCCGGATAATTATCGATCACGACCTTAATCGGCTTCAGAACAGAGAGTACACGTGGTGCTTTCTGATTGAGATCATCTCTGATGTGAAATTCGAGTTGGGCCATATCGACTGTGCTGTTCGCTTTCGCAACGCCGACACTGGCGCAGAATGCCCTGATCGCCTCGGGCGTATAGCCACGACGACGCATGCCCGCAATCGTAGGCAAACGAGGATCGTCCCAGCCACTGACGTGCTTGCCTTCGACGAGTTCGAGGAGACGGCGCTTGCTCATCACCGTATAGTTCAGATTAAGACGAGCAAACTCGTATTGCCTGGGACGGCTCGGGAACTTAGCGTAATCGATCAGATTGTCGATCACCCAATCGTAGAGCTCACGGTTGTTCTCAAACTCGAGAGTACAGATGCTGTGCGTGATGCCCTCGATAGCATCGGAGATCGGATGAGCATAGTCGTACATCGGATAGATGCACCACGTGTCTCCAGTCATATGATGCGCCGTGTGCCGAATGCGGTAGAGAAGCGGATCACGCATCTTCATATTGGCGTTGGACATATCGATTTTGGCACGCAAAACGTGCTCGCCATCTTTGCAGTCACCTTTTCTCATGGCGCGCAACAAATCAAGATTTTCCTCGACACTACGCTCCCGATACGGGCTATTCTTACCCGGCATCGTGACGCTTCCGCGGTACTCTTTAATCTCCGCATCAGTCAAGCTGCAGACATAGGCCTTGCTTTGCTGAATAAGGTGTTCGGCATACTCATACATTTTCTCGAAGTAATCGCTGGCATGATAGAGACCGTCCCAGTTGAACCCGAGCCAGCGGACGTCTTCTTGAATGCCGTCTTCGAATAATGTGTCTTCTTTTGTCGGATCGGTATCATCAAATCGAAGGTGACAACGAGTCCCGCTGTCAGGGAGCTTCTCGCGATACTCGAGCGCAAGTCCAAAATTCAGGCAAATAGATTTGGCATGGCCGATGTGCAAGAAGCCGTTGGGCTCTGGGGGAAAGCGTGTAATCACCTTCTGCTGTCGATTGGCCGCCAGATCGCCGTCAATAATGTCTCTAATAAAATCGCCGGTCTTAGTCGGCGCGGGCGCAGGTGCAGAAGAATTCACGGATAAACTCCCTTGAGCTACAGCAGCTAATGTCTAGTGTCGCTATATTTTACTCCAATAAATGCAACACTCGGCAATAATCCTTTCCAATTGAAAAGCTGAAAGATCGATAGCTACCGCTGAATAGCCGGCAGAGTGAGGTCGGACACCGATGCTCCTTGTTCACACGAGGAAACGATTGCAAGGCCTAGCAAACCGTGCAATCTAGCGATTGCACCCTTTTTCTTGACCTCGGTCAAGCGATAATGTGACCACAGTCACTAGGACTGGCGCTCGACTAAAGCTAACCTGGAAATTGCGGACTTCCCCGCCAGGTGAGGATTTACCAATGTCTAACTACTCCAAAGAGGTCTGTGACTCTAAAACGGACGATCCGTATGCTGCCGCTCGGTCCAAGATGACGGGCTCCAGAACAACTAGCAGAATC
>CAZISK010000956.1:0-3361 GCA_964541355.1 uncultured Candidatus Obscuribacterales bacterium | reverse complement strand
CTCCTGGACAGGATGATGCCTGGTCTTGACGGACTGGTCACCCTGAAGCAGCTCAAAGCTAAAGAGCAGACCGCGAAAATTCCGGTTATTTTTCTGACGGACAAGGTGCAGACACAGGACATGAGAGACTACAGCGAGAAGGATGTTCTCGGTGTTCTGAGCAAACCATTCGATCCAATCACTACCACTGAAGACATTGACGAAATGCTGAACCGCAGCAAGAGCTCCCTCTAGCCCCTCACCAGTCCGTTCAGGAGATCGCGAACCAGCCCGACGAATTCTCCTTCGCTCTTGTTCACCTCCGATTCAACACCAATGGTGCCACCATGTTGTTCCACTAGCGCCTTGCAGATAGCCAGACCGAGACCGGTACCCTCCTTGGGTCTGCTATCTGATTTTGAAAACCGCAAGTCTGTAATTGGGATTGGAGTATTCAACCGGCGGCAGATTGTGGCTATAGAACATTGCCTCACCACACTGGCTGTAACGCTTTTCAAGAACTGTTGTCAATCCCTCACGCTTGAGCGAATCCCAGACCCAGCCTGTTTCGACAAGCACTAACTCGGGAGGATTTTTCTCAAGATCTTCTTTCAGAATGTTGAAATAAAACTTCGATAGCCTCGCTGTTTCAGCCGGGGGTATGGTTAGCGATTCGTTCATTCGATTAAGAATCGGAATGAAAAAAGACCACATGATTCGGGAGCCGGGAGTTCGCTCCTGGAAAGTCATGGCTGGATATGCAGGGGCGACATTATTGTTGAGGACCAGCAATCTCTCAAAGCGCACAGACTCCCTCGTTACAGCCTCCGTCAAATCAGGGACCTCGAGATATCCGGAGCTGACGATACTTTTGCGGGCAGTATGGGCCATCGTCTCGGCGGTTTTCTCTAGATACAGAAAACCGCATGTCGCTATCGCGGTAAGAACGCTGACAACTGGGACAAGTCGCCAGTTTAGCAATTTCCAGCGACGCGACCAGCGACGCAGGTCTTTCAGAAGGGTGGCACCGCATATGGTGAGGACCAAACTGGCCGTCCAAAACATAGGCACAGCCTGATAAAAATAGCCCTTGCACTCGGCTATGAAATAAGCAAAACCCAACCAGCTTAGTATCACCAGTGGTGCTATGAGAGAATTCTTGTTCCTCATAGCCAGTACGAAGAGGCTGGAAAGCAGCATCTCATAAATGAATACACGTGAATCAGGACAGGACATCAAACCGTAGAGTCTCATATCAAAACTTTGCCTGTCGGCAATAAGCAATGGAAGGATGTAAGACGAATAGTTACTCCACATCGCCTGGTTGCCGAACACGATGATCGAGCCAGCTATCGATGAGGATAGTATCAGGCTAGATAAAGGTGAACATAGCCTCACCGAAAACCGCATGAAATAGGTCAGGAGGGCAAACTCGATGGCAACAGGAACTACCAGAAAAAATGGATCGAGCAGTACTGCGAGTCCGCCAATTGTTCCAGACAGGATGGATTCCCACTTTGTCAGCTTCCTGCCTGTATACTCCAGCCAGCGCGCAAGCAGGTACGGCGTTATACCGAGCATAAGGAAGTGCTCGGGCTGACCGAATTGGTAAAGGCATGCGATGTTCAAAACGGCAACTGTAATTAGCATCGTCTGGCACCAGAGCGATTGCCGCAGCCGCTTTCTCCGCACTATCAGCGCGGTACAAAGAGCAAGCGCAGCCACCGAGACGATCCATTCGAAGATCAACGTACAGCGAATGTTCCATCCCTCTAATCCAAGTACTGCTGCCACTTTCACCGGTATCACAGATAGAAATAAAGCAAGCGGCGAATCGAGCACAAAGAAATCGATGTATGGTGTCTTCCCTTGCACCATGAGCTTGGCGCACTCGAGCCGCAACGATACTTCCGCAGGCAGTCCTTTGAAATTTAACAGTAGATTAATCAGCGACACCAGACTCAAAATTACGAGCCCGGCGTTAAATGGTGAGTATAAGTGTCGTATCTGCCTGATCATGGTTGTTTCAGCCGGTAGATAAGATGATCTTCTACGGTGTCGACTTTTTCGTAGTTAGCTAAGTACTTGTTGAAGAAATCCGTTCTTTCCAACGGATCCATAATGGCCGACTTTCTAATCACGATTAGCGTAGGCTTGGTGCGGGCAATGTCCTCGCCATATTGCTGTACGATTTCTTTGTAGATCTTGTCGTACTTGGGGCGATCATTAACACCGAGTTTTTCCCAGGCAAGATACTTCGCCATCATCAGCGGCATTCCGTGTATGTATCTAGAAGCCGGTAATCTACAAGCCTGCAGGGTAGCAGGGTAACCTGGGGCGAGGGCGTCGGAAATGAACAAAATCGGTTTGCCGATTTGACTATTCTCTTGAATGAGATCCATCCAGGGGCGCACGTCGTCGCGAGGACATGTTCCGGAATATCCGATCGTTTTGAGATCAAAGCGTGGGCCGAAAGCCGCATTTCGCTTAACTTCCGAAAGCTTGAAAGCGGTCGAACTGAGCGTCGCCACAGTTGCAAGTAAGGATACCATGTATACGTTCAGCAAACGAGCGTGATCGGAATATGAGCATAGCACGCGAATCACGACCGCAGCCTCTAACGCAAGCAGGCTGTAAATGCCGAATTTCACTGGTACCCAATGATGGGGCCAGTCTTGACCGGCGAGCAGGTATATAAAAAGCGATCCGGCTGTAAACGCGCCGATGGGCGCTATGAGAGGGCAAAAGCGGGTCATTGCCATGGCCAGGATAAACGAGAAGATCAGCAAGTACGATTCCTCTCTGAAAAAATGTGCGATTGTCTTAAGCAGAGAGACCGTGTAATAGTCGTATCCATTTTTGACAAGCGGAAGCACGAATTGAAAATATCTGTCTCTGACAGCACTTTCGAGAAATAGAAAGTGGGCACCGTATATGGCACCAACAGGAATGCAAGCCAGGACTTCCGGTGCCAGGAAGTTCTTCCACTGGCGTTTTTGAAGGAAGTATACCAGCTCGGGCACAGCGGCCATAAAGATAAAGTGGGGCTTAAGGATCAGGCAAACGGCGGCATATAGTCCGCAGAAAATGGACAGCCATTTGTTGACTGCAACGCCGTTCCAGCGCAGATGGCGGACCATGAAGAACGGCAAGTATGTGATCAAAAGAAGGTGCTCTCTCTGACCAAAGTCTATAAAAAGTTGACCACCCACATAGAGGAAGATAATGAGGATGGGCAAGTAGAAAAATGATTCGTCGCGGTGCCGATTTGCAAACATCAGGTAACCGCAAACGCTGACACTCAGAAATGTCAAAATGTGGACGAAGAGCGAGAAAGCCAGGATGATATGAATATGAAAGAGATTCGACATCAGTGCAGGCA
>CAZISK010000955.1:0-3362 GCA_964541355.1 uncultured Candidatus Obscuribacterales bacterium | reverse complement strand
AGTCGATCTCCTGCTTGCGGACCAGGAAGATGCCGCGCAGAACAAGCTCCGTGACCGCCTCCGGGTGCGTCTCGGCGTAGGCGATGGCGAGCGTGCTACCCCAAGAACCACCAAAGACCTGCCACTTGTCGATGGAGAGGTGCTCGCGCAACTTCTCCATATCATCGACCAGATGCCAGGTGGTGTTATCAACTAGCGACGCATACGGCTTACTCTTGCCGCATCCGCGCTGATCGAACAGCACGATGCGGTAGATCGCCGGATTGAAGAAGCAACGCTGGCTCGCATCCGTGCCCCCACCAGGACCGCCATGCACGAACACGACCGGCTTGCCGTTGGGATTACCGCTCTCCTCAAAGTAAATCTCGTGCACGTCCGAGACCTTCAACATACCGGAGTTAAACGGTTCTTGTGCGTCATACAGCGCCGAAGAGGGCGCGACTGAATCGGTCATGTGATTGTCTCCAGGGTTTCCGACCTGTCACGACACGCGTAGGTATCGAGACCAGCAGTCAGGAACGCCATTGTTCACGCGGTGTTTGAGAATGAGGAACGAAATCCGGTCACGTGGACGGACAGGAACAGAACGCAACTTCATCCCTGACTCGCGAAGACTTCGACCGCCCTTGCGGCCATTGCACTTCTCGCAGGCAGTGACGAGGTTTTCCCAGGTGGACAAGCCACCCCTGCAACGCGGAACAACGTGGTCGAGCGTCAGCTCACCACCTTTTCTTCCGCAGTACTGGCAGGTGTGTTTGTCCCTGGCCAGAACGTTTGAACGGTTTGGAGCCAGAAATCTGTACGGCACGTACACCTGTGTTTTCAGGCGGATGACCAAGGGCTGTGGGAAGTTATCCGCCAGCATCTTGCCATTGTGCTCGACGATCTCGGCTTTTTCTCTCACGATCAAAGAAACAGCTCGACGCCAGTCGCACACATGCGATGGTGTCGATGAGGTGGTCAAAACGAGAACAGCAAAAGACATGGCGGTACCCCGTCCTTTCAGCCGCCCAAGCGGAGCGTGCAAGATGTTTCACACCAATGATAGGTGTGGTGTTAGATGAAAAAACTTGAGAGCTAGCTCAGGGGGCTCAGCAAAATCCTGGTTATAGAAGAAATAAATATCTGCAATTGAACATTACAAAGCTATGCTGCTTTAGTTCTATCTTTACTTCCCCGACAGTGGCTTTCTTTAATAGAAATAAGCTCGTGCGAGCTTTGCGTATTGAGATAGCTATTAAAACTCTTGGCATCCAATGATTCTCACCATTACACAGAGGTCCCTCCCTGCGGGGCATAAGCTTATCAAGTACACACAAGTCTCGATTCGTGTAGATATCAAGGAAAATCGCAGGACTCATCTCCCTGCTGCATCTCGCGGTCGAGCTTGCGCTGATTTCCTGTCTCATCATCGTCGACTGGTCCGTCCATGAGGAAGTACGAAAAGAGGTGCGCTCCCGCAATATCGTTACTTCAAGCGCTCTTGTAATGTCAAAGTCCCTTAGTTGGGCACGTCAAATTACGAGCTGGTCGGCAATAATGAAAAGGCTGAGCGAGATTGACTCAAGGCCGAGCTCCTTCAGAATAGCTCATCCCCGCTCTACAACAATCGTTTGACCGTGCCAAGATAGACGCACCTGAAATTCACACAACTTTCGCAAATTTATGTCATCTTGAGTCTCGAAAGGGATTATCGGGCTCGGGCCATTGCCACTCGAGCCAACGCGCAGACTGACTGCACAGCGATCAACGAAACTCGAACACGCTCCAACGGACGGCGTCGGCAGCCGCATTGGAAAAGGATGACGACATGAACAATCAACTGATTCTTCGGGCATGTCTGAAAGACTACCCGAAATTTCTGGCGAGCAAAAAAATGCCAATAGCACTTCAAGAGACTCATGCAGCCTTTGCCGGCTCATTGGTGCGATTCTGCTGTGAACACGGAATTGTCTCTGTTGAAGAAGATTCGCTTCAAACACTCATTGTACTCTTTATCACCACGCTTCAAAAAGACGCTGGAGCGGCAGAATCGCTAGCCTTTTGCAATTCGTCTCTGAGGATTTTTCAGCAATTTGTATCAGCCCAGTTAGCACTGACCAGCATACGTAGAAGCGCCAATCGCGCTCTGAGCAACTCCGACATCGATCGACTATTGGAGACCATCTCAATCATTGGAGATGCGCGCGATCGTTGCGTGATTGAACTTGTTCTCTATCATAGATTGAAACCTCTGGAGATCAGCACTCTCAATATTGAAGATTTGACAATTGTGCAGAACAAACCTATTGAACTACATGTACGCTCTCGCTCAAGGGCAAACAAAGTGCGGCTATCGCAAAACACCTCCACAGCGCTTGGTCTCTGGCTTCGCATCAGGCGTTCGTACGATCCGCACATCAACAATGAGGCGCTGTTTTTGAACAAGCATGGATTGCGATTGAGCACAATGGCGGTCGACAACATTGTGAGGAAGATAGGGATAAAAGCTCGGTTGAACATCTGCAGCCGTGTGCTGCATAACTCTCCATTTCCGATTGCCGAACAGCCTGCTCACACGCCATACTCACATGCCCAGATCCATTACGGACACCAGATCGGAGCATTTGCCGATAGGCATTGAGCCGAGCCCAGTTCGCAACAAGCCTGCTTTTTTGCTCACGCACAGGCCAGGCCGTGGGATGCCTTGAACAGAAGATGCGAGGCGAAAAACAGAGCGTCGGAGTAGGGAAACACTCTATTCATCAACAGGCTCGATTGGAATATCGAGCCAGAAGGTGCTGCCTACTGCGACCCTACTTTCGACACCAACGGCGCCACCGTGCGCATCCGCAAGAATTTTGCAAATCGCCAGACCCAACCCGGTTCCAACACTGGAATCCTTGTCGTAGACTTGCTTGAATCTATCGAATACACTCTCGATCTTGTCCTCCGGAATACCTCGACCCTGATCTGTTACGCTAAATCTAACCCCCGTATTCGTTCGTTTAGCCGACACAATAACCTTTGTATTGGCTGATGAATACTTGATCGCATTGGACAAGAAATTTATGAGGATCTGAGCGATCTTGTCCGCATCACATCGAATCCGACAGGGCTCTACGGACTCCACGATCTCAATCTGTTGCCGCTCTGCAAGAGTAAGAATCGCACTGACTGACTGCTCCACGATCGATAGGGTGGATGTATCAGACCTGCGCAGAACGATTTTTCCGGTTTCGGCTTTGGCGAGGTCAAGAATATCTCTGGTCAAACGAATCAATCGCTGAGCCTCTCCCTCTGCCATATCTATGTATTTTCGGGAAGACTCGGAGATCTCCTTTACTCTCAAAATCTCAAGACAGACTCCGATGGAAGAGAGC
>CAZISK010000954.1:0-3372 GCA_964541355.1 uncultured Candidatus Obscuribacterales bacterium | reverse complement strand
GATGCCATCATCAAACCATTGAACACCATCTCCCACTGAGCGGCGTCGACAGCGGAGATTGCAAATTGTGAGCCCAGGTAAGCGATTGCCTTACCAGCCGCATTGAACAGCAGCCCGACAGCAATACTGGCGTTGTTCAACAGAAGCCATCGGTCACCCGCCAAAGTGGATTCACGCATCCTCAATCGCTTTAGAATAGCCAACGACCCACCTGACAAAGCAGCGAGCGCAATAACGTATAACGCAGCACCACCTAAGATCAACGTCGCTGGCGATTCCGGCATCTTGCTCAACAACGAGCCAAACAGCACCGTTGATAGTATCGCGATTCGGAACAACAGCTTTCTTCGTTTGATAGCGTCCGTCTCCATGACCTCACGCAGAGCGTTGCTTGGCTTGGAGAAAAATGATTCTGGATGGTAGGCAAACTTGAAGGTGCTAACCACACTGAGACCCGCCAGCACAACAAGCAGAATCTGAAGAGGCGCGACCAGACCGGTATCGGCCAGAAGCCTGGGACTATCTCGGTAGCTCAAATACATAAGCACAGCGCTCGAGGCAGCGATGCCTCCCCCCAACATTACTCCCACCGGCTTCTTCGTATCGATGATCCGAGGGAAGAGCATAAAGACGATGAATACCACAAGAGAGACCAGAAAAGTCGGCAACGTCGTCTCTGGAGATTGAGTATGGAGCCAATCATACATGGGTAAAGACAGTGCAGAAACAGCGGCACCAAGAGCCAGGTATTTCATCGGAGTCTTTACCGGCGCAAATGGATTTTCGTTGTCCATCAGGGCGCTAAGATCTTTCTGGACCTGAGTCACCGACTGGTATCGCTTATCGAGTGTTTTCTCCAGACACTTTCGGGTCATGGCGTTGACACCATCCCAGATAGTTGACTGGCCGCTCGCCCTCGATGTTATTGGGGTTACCGGTTCGCTCAGATGACCGATGACAATTTTCACTGGATTGGGACTGTGAAATGGAGAGTGCCCCGTGAGCATCTCATACAACACGCAACCGGCGGAATATATATCTGACTGGGCAGTCAGCTCCCGTCCCTGACATTGCTCAGGGCTCATGTATAGTGGACTGCCAAGGAAATCTCCGGTTTGCGTCACACCACCGGTAGTAGCTTCTCCGCTCGCGGCAATTTTGGCGATTCCGAAATCCACCAGTTTGACTTCGGTCTCTCCCTCATCGTTGGTTCTCAAAATGATATTGCGCGGCTTCACATCGCGGTGCATCAATCCAGCTTCGTGGACATAGTTGAGCGCATCAAGGATCTGTTGGAAAGTTTGCAAAGCGCGCTGGAGCGGCAACGAGCCATCCTGCTTCAGGATGTCCGCCAGATTTCTTCCGTCCACATGGTCCATAAGTATGAAAGGGGTTCCGTCTTTGAGAGAACCGGTTTCATACACCGCGACCAGACCCGGGTGGTCGAATCCGACCGCATGAGAAGCTTCCTTCTCAAATCGCTTCAAGGCCTGAGCGTCCCTGGTCAGCGTCGAACGCAACACTTTGACTGCAAAGACTTTGTCCAGGACCGGGTCACGAACTTTGTACACCAGACCCATCCCGCCTTCTCCGATCAGCTCCAAAAGTTCAAATCGCCCGGCAAAATCAGGAGAATAGTTGGAAGCGGCTAGAGGGACTTGCGATACTTCGGCACACTGTGTGACCGGACTCTCTTCTTCGCCAAGCCGGATACTTACATTTTCTTTCTGTTCGAGCTTCTCGTTTGCCATCGAAACATTCCATTTTGTGACGACACGATAAAAGCTGCGCTACCGCCGGACCACAAGCCTTTTGCTCTATTATTGTCTGAACCAGGGCCCGGCTTGCAACACATTCTTGTAAAAAGGCGGCCAAAATTTCCCATCATTTCATAACCGCGGTCGATCCAGAGGCTAGAATCAAATGTTCGAGACCGGATCCGTGGCCAAGCCAATTGTGATCCAAAGATCAGCTGAGGTGAGTCGGTGGACGATGTCGAACAACTAGCCTTGCAAATTAGAAGAAGGGCTTTCGAGGTCCTGGATGGTAAAGAGAGCTTGAGCGCTTTCCTCGATTCGCTCTGGCAACTCGACGCACAGAAGCCTGAACTTTTGGAGAAGGTGGCGCATCAGATGGAAGCAGACAATGGACGTTGGAGCAAGAGTTCTGCGCTTCCTGATATCTCGGTCGGCCGGGACAAGGCTGGTCGGATTGGACTGATTACTTTTACGAGTCCGGACGGAGCGATCACCAATGGGCTAGGGAAGCTCAATCCAATCGTCTGGTGTTCCAACCGCACCGAGCTGACCTGAATCCAACACCGAATACGGTATCAGCCCCGCAACATTCAAGCCCCCCCTGCCGGTTCACTCACCGGGCGCAGAGGGGCTTGCTCCTATAATTCATGCCGATTGCAGATCGTCGCAATGCGCTAACAGAGTAAAATGTTTTCCGGGTCCAACATTGGTTAGCCCGCTTGTAGTAGAGCAATTTTTGACGATCTGGAATTATTATAGCCCGGTTGCCAAGGGGCGCCAAGCCATAATCAGCCTCATAAATTTATTGTAAGCCTTTCGGACATTTGCTCGAAAGCGCTGGACTAGACTAGCTTCTGCTCTTTCTGCAGGATGGACAAAAAGATCTTGACAAGCCTGGCGTCCCATCGTTTTCCGGAGTCAGATTGTATCTGGCGAACGGATTCTTCGTGCGAAAGCGCCTCACGGTAAGGCCGATCGCTGGTCATGGCAACATAGCAATCTACCAGCGATACTATCTGCGATTCAACCGGAATATCATGCCCTCTGAGTCCATTGGGATAGCCCTGTCCATCCCAGTGCTCGTGACAGGCTTCGATGATTTGCGATACGCGAGAGAGCAGCTTGGCCGGCTCGAGCAATTTTGCACCGACAGTCGGAGTCTGATGAATAACGTCCATTTCGCTTTCAGTCAACGGGCCCGGTTTTTTCAAGATTTCTTCGGGCGTCGATATCTTACCCAGATTGCTCAAGACGGCGGCTAGAGAGACGATCTCGGCGTGCTCCTTCGATAGGTGCAGCGAAGTCGCCATCTTGCTGGCGTAGCTGTACACCCTGGTAGAACGCTCTGGACCATAGGCGTCCTTCTCTTCCAGAGTTTTAATTATCTGCGCCAATATCCCAAGTATTCCTTTATCGGCGACCATCTCGAGATCGAAGACAGGAATCTTGTCGAGCTTCAGGTTGACCTCGGGCTTTGGTGCCGGCTCTGTATAACGACCCGCGTCCACCTTTTTCTTCATGTCTTCGGAAATTTCTACTTCGCTGCCCGACGGCATCAGGTCGTCGGCTACGGTACAAACTTGATTGCGTCCGCGGTGCTTAGCCAGGAAGAGCG
>CAZISK010000953.1:0-3374 GCA_964541355.1 uncultured Candidatus Obscuribacterales bacterium | reverse complement strand
GTTGTCCGTGCAACAGAGCAAGACTCGCGACATCCTTTACAGCATTCCTCTTGGTCTATTGGTGGTTAACGATCAGCAGCGCATAGAGGCGCTCAACAAGCTAATCGAAGAGTTCTTCGGGTATCAAACCGAGGAGCTCGTAAGTAAAAGAATTACAGAGCTGTTTCCAGACCTGCAGGGACTGAGAGTAAATCCGAAGCCTGTCCCGGTAGTGGCACGCCGCAAGGGTGGCGAAACATTTCCAGCCGAAATTATCGTCAACGAATTCGACGCACAGCTCAACTTCGTCCACGTCCAAGACATCACGGAACGCGCCCGTCTTGACCGCTTGCGCCAGGACTTCGTAGCGATGGTCAGTCACGACCTGCGCACACCGCTTACCTCGATCAGAGGCTTTCTGACGATGGCGGCGGAAGGTGCCTACGGACCGGTATCAGATGCCGGCGGCCGGGCAATCGTACGCGCCCAGTCGAGCGCAGATCTGCTCATCTCTCTGGTCGTCGACCTGCTCGACGCCGAAAAGATCGATTCAGGAGAATTCGAGCCGGACTTGCAGGAGACAACCACCAACGTCGTCGTGGATCGAGCCATCTATGCCAGTCAGAGCGCCGCTAAAACAGCCAACGTAGAAATCGAGAAGGAAGTCACCAACGATGTCTTCTGGGCAGACGAAGACCGCGTGGTCCAGGTAATAGTCAACCTGGTCGGCAACGCCATAAAGTTTTCCCCCGCCGGCTCTGTCGTGACGATCTCAGCTGGTCTGGAAGGCGCCGGCGTCGTATTTCGAATCAAAGATCGCGGGCCTGGCATTCCAAAACATTTGCAAACAGCCATTTTTGAACGCTACCGGCAACTCAATCAACCGAAGGACACAAAACGTCGTGGCTTCGGTCTCGGGCTTGCCATCTGCAAGGCGCTTGTTGAAAAACATAAGGGACGCATCTGGGTGCAAAGCGAAGAGGGCAAGGGGAGCACATTTAGTTTCTCCATACCGCTGCTGGACGAAAAGTTTCGATCGTGAGGATTTGCGATTTGTCAAAACCAAAAGTCAGTTGGGGGGCAACGTTGAGGGCGACGCATGGCGTCGATCCTCTTACCAATCATCGGTTGGAACATTCTTATAAGCAACCGCTCAATCAAGAGTTCCGGAACCTGCTTCAAATTGGCTGTAACGACGACGGCGCCAGGCGTCGCTCTCATTGGACCTCTGCGTTTACGCGAGCACTGGCAATCGTGACGTCAATGCTCATTCTTTTCCCGGCTTCATCCGAAGCCGATCAATACTTTGATTACGGCGTGGCAATGCTGAAGAAAAAGGACTTCGCCAGCGCCATCAAGTACTTCAATCAACGGCTGGGAATCGCTCCCAAAGACTCCATGGCACTCTATTACAAAGCAGTCGCCTATCATTACTCTCATGATATCAAAACTGCTGGAACCCTGTACCAAGAGATTGTGTCGCGCTTTCCAGGAACAGAGGCAGCCAACTTGGCTCAAAAACATCTGATCAAGCTCGACGATGTTAAACAGGTAAAAACCCCCGACACTGTCCGCCCAGACACGCTCACCTTCAAGCGTGAGCACAAATTCTCGCGCGATGATCTGGATAATGACGATGATGAAATCAATCATCAACCCAAACCCGATGTCATTCCAGATGCGACAAAAGTCTACTTTACACGTTCCGGTCACGACGACATCATCGTCAATGGGTCGATAAACGGCAGACCAATCGAAATGAAATTCGATACCGGAGCAGCAGGCGTTTTTCTGGGACGCAACCAGTTGACACAGCTGGGGCTGCGTGTTCCGGAGAAGGCACGCAGCACTATCAGCGGTGGCATAGGGGGTCTGGTCGCCGCCCATGTCATGTATCTCGAAATCAAACTAGGTGGAATCAAGAAGCGGGTGCGATGCACGGTAGCAGAGGAGTGGGATCACTATCCACTCTTGGGACAACCATTTTTTGAAGACCTGGAGTATGAATTCGACAACAAGGGCAGTTGTATCTATTTCCGCAAACCGGTCGAACGCAACTTAGCTAAAGACCCTTATTCAGTACCATTTCGAAGGATCGGCAGTCACCTGGTCGTCGATGTAGAAGGAGCCGGCGGTCTGAAAACCGGAATGATAGTCGATACGGGCGCGGCAATGACTATGCTTACAGCCAACAATGTCAGGCAGCTTCAGCTGGAGATTCCTTCCGATGCACAGCAAATCATGATGAGCGGCGTCGGTGGTTCACAGGAAGGGCTCACTTTTCCCGTGTCGGAACTGCGTCTCGGACCAATCATTCAGCGTGGACACATGGTCTCGATCCTGACCAGCGCGAATTCCGGCATGCTTAGTCGCCCACACGGACTGTTGGGACAACCGTTCTTCAGCGATTGGCGCTTCACCATCGACAACAAGAACGGCGTGTTGCGTTTCTTCCACTGAACTCTCGTCAAATAACGAGCTGTCTCACCTGTTCAAACATTGACGAGCGCTTAGACGCTCACCGCCATCGCCGGTCGCGGAAACGTATCGCCAACCAGCGCGCTGAACCGGGTTAGAGCCGCTTCCAGCCTTTTGAAGAGCTCTTCCATCTCATCTTCCTTGATGACGAATGGCGGCGCTATCATGATGTGATCGCCCAGAGATCCATCGATAAAACCGGAGCCCGGATAAACCAGCAAACCTTCTTCCCGAGCCAGATCCGCTAGAGCAGCATTAGCTTTGAAGCAAACCGGAAATGGCTCTTTGGTGTCTCTACTTTTTACCAGCTCAATTCCAGCCAGATATCCTTTGCCTCTGACGTCACCAACGAAGTCCCACTTCTTGAGCGCCTCCAGACGGAGGAAGAAATCGTACTCACGCTTTGATACATGCGTGACCAGTTGGTTGTCCGTGACATATTTGACCGCTGCCAGCCCCGCTGCACACGAGGTCGGGTGGCCGCTGTATGTAAAGCCGTGCTCGAAAATTCCACTGCCCTGCTCGAAAGCGGCGACTACACGAGCGCTGGCCAATATTGCGCTGAGCGGTTGATAGCCGGCGGCAACCCCTTTGCCTAATGCAATTATGTCGGGGTCTGTATTAAAGTGCTGCATGGCGAAGTTGGCACCGGTACGGCCAAGCCCGGTCATCACTTCGTCTGCAATCAACAGCACACCGTATTTGGTGCAGATTTCACGGATTCGCTGCCAATAGCTCTTGCCGGGAACAGCGGCTCCAAGAGCGGCTCCAATGATCGGCTCTCCGATGAAAGCCATTACATTATTGGGGCCGTGCAATTGAATGGCTTCTTCCAACTCATCAGCGCGTTGAATCGAGCAGCGGTCAATGTAGCAAGATTCCGGTCCGGCTCCGCACTGGCAGCCAAAACGATAGGA
>CAZISK010000952.1:0-3376 GCA_964541355.1 uncultured Candidatus Obscuribacterales bacterium | reverse complement strand
ACGCAGTTGCAGGTTCGCCCAGGCAGATGATTCCGCCCGGGCAAACAATCGATCAGTCGAGAAACGCAACCGTTTCCGTTGGTCGCTCAGTGTTCATGAGAACACGGTGCCACGAATTGAGCGTAATTGTGGCGTGATCAGCATGGCTGATTCTGCCTTTCACGTACACCGTAGCGTCTCGCTGCATATCGCGCCAGTTGAAGTACTGAGCACGAGGGTTCGATGCGATCACTGCATTGTATTCTTCATGAGTTAAGCCTGTTGGAAACTCATTGCATACCTTTACAGCTACACCTCCTACTCTGAACGCGAACTGCGCCAAATGCGGCTTACTTCCACGCCCACGTGATAGGGGCTCGTTCTTTCTTACTTGGTGGGCACCAGGTTCGATATCATCGGGAATGAAGAACCATTCACCCTGACGCTTGAACACTTTCGTCTTACGACGATTACGCTTCTTGGTGTTCAATCCGGCTTCCAGGTTGCGCACTTCAACAGGCTTCAACGAAGCCTTTGCCGCTGCAACTGTAGATACCGATGTAACCGCCGCGACGAACAGATGACGTTCGTCGTGCCCGCAAAGGAAATGGTCCTTGCGAAGTACGCGACCATCTTCATCGGTCTGGCGCGCAAGTAAAACGAGATGTCTATCTTCTGGTATCACCTCCAGTATCGAAAGAGTTGTAGAGTTGAGATCATCGGCAGAGCGGAACGCGATTTCGAATGATTCTTTGCCACGATCATCAATCACATCAAGAATCACGGGAGAACGCTGAGACTGAACAGAGCGGTCGCCAACTCGATCGCCGCCGGATACGACGCGAACTTCCGCACCGATCTTTTGAAACATCTTTTCTATATTTGTAAACACAAAATATCTCCTGAAATGCGCGAGCGAAAGCCGCTGCCCGTAAGCAGAGAACAACGTCGAAAACCCGCGCCGACTGTACGTTACACATCAACACGTTGCATAGAATTCGATCCGCTCGAACTGCATTCAAAAAAGAACAACAAAATCTGCGTCCTTTGTGAAGTCAGTTCCCGTAGCTGCAAGAGATTGTCGAAAGACAACCTGATAATCGAATCCTGCTAGCTATTTTGCCTCGGGAACATGATCTACACCTCTCAACAAAGGAACATAGACTTGATTCTATCAACCGCATTTTTCGGTGTCAAGGTGACCTGACTGAACTGGCATGATACCACAGTCGGTGTTCCGAAAATGGCATGAATAGAGTTTCTTCGCCACCGAATATAAAAGATAACCTGTTCCGCGAGCAAACGAAACAGGCTATCTTTTTGGTCTCGCTTGAGGTAACTAGGTCCGTTTGAGGTCTTGATTCACTCTACATTTGCATAATAGAGTGCCAGCGTGACACGAACGTGGCACCAACCGCTCCTGCGGAGGCGGTTAGTGCTTAGGGGTGCCTATCGAAATCGAAAGACTGCCAACAGGTCATCCATCCTATCCAGCACTTCTGTTTTTCAACGGCGTAGAAAATACGTTGAGGTTCTCAGATTCTTAACACCAATAGCAAGATGGTAAGCAGCAAGAGCTGCATAACCCGAGAATTTACGAATTTTCAAAATAGGAAAACTTTAGCGGCTAACCTGTCCACGAACCAACGCAACTGAAAAACAGCTGCCTGGAATAGAGCTGGGAATCAGCTCACCATTGCGGTCATATCCACGTACGACTGCCGTCTCGCCGGTGGTCGCCATGGGGTTGACCATAAGCTCGACGGAACCAGCCGCTGCACGATTGTTGCCGCCTGCGGTAAAGCTCCCTTGTTCGTGCCCAAAATTGTTGTAATCATCAACAGTCATTATGGCGTTTTTCTTGGTGGTGGCAGTTGAACAGTGGAAGAGCACACCGGAAGGTCGAGCTTTCATCGGATTCGAGAATTTGATCGAGTTGACCAGGCAATGGAACTCATTTGGGGTGCGGGGGTAGCGTCCTCGATGTTGATAAAATGTGTTCAGCTCCTTACTTATATCCTCAATCTGAGCCACTGTATCAAGCTCAGGAGAGCCGGCTCTATAAAGTCTGGTGCCGCCTTCACTAACAAGGCTCTGTCCTGATGTTCGGAATGACGCATGCGAATTTTTGTCGATTGTAAGATAGAGATCCGTGCCGACTCTCTTCATCGCTCCTGAAGACTCGAACGAAGACTTCGAATACACTGCTCTATCTTTTTCTACCAGTAACGTTTCTTCTCCATCTGCCGATGTGAATTGGCCGATGTAGTTAGAAAGTGCTCCTGGAGTAGTCAGTGTGATTGCGGCTCTTGCATCGTTAACTTTGCGCTGATCGGCGGAGTGCTCATGTAAAACACCGAAGACGAGTAACCATCCGCAAAGCAATGCGGCGGTTATCAGCGACAAGTTGCGACTCATCAGACGACGCCATTTGGCTCGGCAAGATGTTGAAAGTTGCTCGTCATCCTTAGGATCGTGGAACACATTTTTCAATCGGCGGTGCGAATTGAGACAAATAGGCTTGTTCTGGTCCGACACTGCTGATAGCTCATCCAACATTCGATCGGATTCTACAGCAAGATCCGGATGTCTTCGCAACAGAGACTTCAGGCTCTCCACCACCCTGAGGCAGAAGGATGAGGAATCACCATATATAGATATTGAATCATTCAATAATTTGCGATATCTGCATGCTGCGTCGTCAAAACAACCGGTTTTCTCCAGAGATTTAGCAACCTTGAAGCTGATAGCCAAAAACTCCTTTTCGGTCAGGAATGTTTCTACTTCATCAACAGCTAGTACCTGCATTAGAGAGCATAGAACGTCTGCGTATTTTCGCTGCTGATAGTTGATATCTGCTAAATCAATCAGGCAGTAGCACGCTTTCAGGCTGTTGGCCCCCCAAAACTGAACAAGGCCCGCTAGGGCCCGTCGACAAAGGTCTTCAGCTTGTTCTAGTTGGCCCTTTCCGGCTAACTCTTTTGCTCTTATTAGAAGCTCATCTGTGGCTTCCAACTGTTTAAATGTCTTATCGAATTTCACAGGTTAACCCCCTGCGTGCGGCTAGGTTCAAGGACTCCCTATTGGAACTGGCTTATCTTCAGGGAGCTGGACAGGGGGGACAGTCCGAGCTGTTGCCTTAGGTAGAGTACACGTTGGCTTAATTCAGCCATTCTGGATGAGTCACGGGATGCAACTACTGCAATCTCTTCAGTATGTTTGTGATAGCTCAAGAACCCGTCGATTCTGTCGCCGTGCTTTCTTAACTCCTGGATGCGCTGCAAGTTCCTGAATCGCTCCAGGAGAAACGGTCCTTGCACTGGAGCATTTAGTCCACCGAGTTCTCGCGTAATAACATCTTTGGCGACTGCAGCAATGTAGTCTTCGGCCGAACCGT
>CAZISK010000951.1:0-3381 GCA_964541355.1 uncultured Candidatus Obscuribacterales bacterium | reverse complement strand
TGCGACTTTAATTACTGGAAACCCAGTTCTGATGCCAAGAGTGGACAATATAGGAGCCTGGCGCAAGCCACGAATTAATGGGAGCAATTACTGGCATGAGCGACGTCAAAGTTAATGTTTACACGCCCGTTGGGGCACTTATTGGCTACTTCTTGAATCCAGAGGTGCAGGCATTCCCAGAAGGCGATTACGAACTGTCAGGTGAATTCTTCGACACGGACGGCCAGCGCATTCAGAAGCTCGACTTCAACCCTCAGGCGCTGCCATACATTGCCGATATCAGCGCAGTCAAAGGCTTGGCCCACACAAAGCTCGAAAATGTCTACGTGCAACGAGGCAGACAACCGGTACGCATGAGCGGAAGCGCTTCGCTTGGTCAATAGCCCTCCAAAGTTAAGGCAGCCCTCACGAACAGGACTGCCTCTGGTAACTTCCTCGTCGATTTTCAGTAGCTCTCACTCTGAGGTTGGGGGCCTGGTGAGCGGGGAATAGGGCTGACAAAACCGGGCGAGGTATCTAAACTTTTCACTGATCCATATATAACAGCTACAGAAGAGCGTCGATTATAAGCAGACCCATAATTCATTATGGGAAATCCTATGTTATCTTGACTAGAAACGGCCAATATATGGCATGGTTGGTTTAGGGTGAAAACTGGCGAGATACGAGAAAACGATGAAATGGAATCCGAAACTGGTGTAGCCTCGGAAGAGAGCCAGCAAGAATTTCAGCGAGAACGTATTGTTCTTCTCGTTGAACCGAAGCCAGAAGACAGGAAGAAATGCACTGACGCGATCATGTCTCAGTCACCGCTATATGATGTCGAAGCGGTTGCAACTGCTAATGACGCGCTCAATCGGTTTGGAAAACGCAAGTACGATGTCGTAGTAATGAATTACGATCTACCGGACATGGCTGGTGATGAGCTGACACGCCGTCTTACCCAGACTCAACACAACTGCCCGATCGTCGTCATGACCAGCGTTGACAGTCCGGAGCTTGCACTGAAGATTCTCAGATCGGGTGCAATGGACTACTTACCGAAGCTTGGCGAGTATCAACGATTTCTGCCAAGAACAATTACGACCAATCTCCAGCGCTCGATGCTGCTGGAGAATCTGCGTGAGATGTACAACCGTGTAGAACAGGCGTCCCGCGATGAGGCGCTGCTCAACCGGTTGATCGTCAGCATTCACAGCTCGCTTGACATAGCCGACACAATCGAACGCGCGACGCAGAACCTTATTGAAGAGTTGAAAGTATCACGAGTAATTACCTGCCTGACCGAAGACCCAGAAGGTAAAATGCGCATCCGGCGACAGATTACGCATTCCGCCGTTACCGCAATCTCGGACAGAAGCGTTCTTTTCGATCGCTATCACGACCTGCTTTTGGACATCGGAGAGCGACGCCCTCTCGTCGTAGTACAAGACGATACGTTCGCGTTCGCTCAGGATGTACGAACCGAGATGCTGGGCTACAACATTCGTTCGATGATTATGGTGCCGCTTGTATATCGAGGGAAGCTAATGGGGCTTTTGCACCTCGATCAAACTGATTTTGTGCGCTTGTGGACAGTCAGCGAGATCAATCTCTTGATGCGCATCGCCAACCAATTTGCAATCGCGCTCAGCCAGGCAAAACTCTATCAAATCGTGGAAGCACAGAGCACGAGCATTAACAAGTTGACCGATCTTTGCACTCAGCTCAACGACGTCGTCAAATCGACAAAAGAGCTTACCGAGCGCACAGAACGGCGAGAGCGCATTAGAATTCAGTTGAGTGAACGAGAGCTCGATGTCTTGAAAAATGTCGCGCAAGGTCTCTCCAACAAAGAGATCGCCGAGGTGCTTCACATTACCGAAGGAACCGCTGAAGTACACGTTTCAAGACTCCGAAAGAAATTGGGTCTGACGAGTCGAGCAGCCCTGGTAAGATATGCTTACGAAAATCACATTTCCTAGTATACTGTCACCGCATTTGATGGCACACCCGTCCAGGGTAGTGACCAAGCTAAAGTAATGGAAAGAACGATGACAACTGACAGCAAAGACCTTCAAATAATCTTCGATGCCTTGTGCTTTGCCTCACAGATGCACAGCAAGCAACGGCGAAAAGGTAATCAAGACACTCCCTACATCAATCATCCAATAGACGTTGCGCGCATGTTGGTGACGGTGGGAGGGATCACGGATCCCGACGTTCTCGCCGCGGCTCTGCTGCACGACACCATTGAAGACACCGAAGCAACGGAAGAAGAGTTGACAGGCCTGTTTGGAAAGAAAATTACCAAGCTGGTTCTGGAGTGTACCGACGACAAATCACTTCCCAAGCAAGAAAGAAAGAGATTGCAAATCCTGTCGGCCTCTCACAAGAGTCCGGAAGCGAAATGCATCAAGATTGCCGACAAAATAAGCAATGTAAGAGATGTCGGAGAGTATCCGCCAGTTTTCTGGACGAAAGAGCGCCTAAAAGAGTATCTCAACTGGAGCGAAAAGGTGGTTGCCGGGCTTCGCGGAGCCAATCCCGCACTCGAGAGTTTGTATGACTCGGTCTTGGAAAAGTCGAAAGCCGCCGTCGACGCAAGACCCGAAGACTAGAGCACTAGTTCGCCAGGCAAAAGAATTTCCCTGATTTGGCACTTGATCGAAGATAACGGTGACAGCACCATATACGGTTCATCGCCAAACTTGATCGATTTCTCGTCGTATAATCTCAATCGATTTCAATTGATTGGCATCAGGGCTTTACAGAGCGAATTAGGAACCATGAGGATTTCTTCAATTCGTTGACGCTCTCGTTAGCGGTCGGTTTGATTATATTCGAAGGTGGAATCTTGGGCTCGGCTTCTTCTTTCACATCGACTTTGCGCTGGTATTGATACCAGACATCACCATGGCGCAACCTGATTGCCATCGCTAACAGCGAGCGATAATCGGGATCGTCTGGATACTTGGACACAAGCTGATTGAGAATATTGATGGAGTTAAGTAACGTTCCGTACTCCAGCTCCTTAACAAGCTGAACTAGAATGGCTTCCTCAGGGGAAGAACGCTGAGCGACCGGTGGCCGATCGTCCTTGCTCGCACTAATAGCTTCCTTTTTTTCTTCCACAGCTGTCTCAATCGGCTTGAGCTTTGATTTCTTCGATTTGGATTTCTTCCTGTCGGCCTTAGCCTTCTTCGCTGCAGCCTTCCGCTTTGACTTGTCGATGATCTCTTGAGAATCTTCTGGATTAGCGCCAGTGTCGGACCTGACATCTGCGCGCTGCCAAGGTGCCGGCTCGTCGGTACCAACTGGGACGCTGACGTCCCGTGGTTGCTGTGGCGGTTGTTGCTGTGGCTGTTGTTGTTGTGGCTGTTGTTGTTGTGGCTGTTGTTG
>CAZISK010000950.1:0-3395 GCA_964541355.1 uncultured Candidatus Obscuribacterales bacterium | reverse complement strand
CAAAAAATCAGCTATTGCCAATCATGGACGCCTATGCATTACAAGGTGCTGATACTGGCAAGAACGGAATAGGACCAGTGGTCCGGGGCGGGGTAAACATTTCAATTCCTTTGAGGCAGCGAACGGCACGCGGCCTTATTCTCGCAGCCGAAACGAAACTGCAGAAGCTTACTTTCGATGAAGCAGCGGAGCGGCAAAGAATAGTTGCCGAAGTGGATGATGTGATGTCAGCAATCAACACATCCTTTGAGAAATCCGTTGCACTGGCTGCCGAAGTCGATAAGGCTAGGTCAGTGGAAAACGGAGAAAAACAGCGATTTTCTGCTGGTGACAGTACATTGTTTCTGGTTAACCAGAGAGAACGTGCAACTGCTGAGGCAAAAGTGCGCTTGATTGACGCTCACGTAGAGTACTTGCAGGCAGTGACAGCTTTCGACATCGTAACCTGCAAGCTCTAGACCAATGGCGACTTATTGTTTAATATATATATTGATGTCTGAATATCAGCAGTTTCAGAGGAGAATATAATTGCCATACCGAATCGTAGTAAGCAATAAGCTCGCACATCTCCTCAGTGTCTTGTCACATCCTATTCGAATTCGTATCGTTGAGGAGTTGAAGGATAAAGAACTGACCGTCAGCGCCCTGAAGGATATTTTGGAGCTAACTCCCGCGGCCACATCACAGCAGTTATCACTGCTTCGCGCACACGGAATAGTTGCGGAGAATAGGCAAGGACGAAACGTTTTCTACCATCTTTGCAAACCGAGCTTAGCCGACTGGCTTATGGACGGACTAAAATTCATTGATCCGGATCCAGGCGAAGTTCAAACAATAGCTACTGCCATAGAAAGCGCACGCAATGCCTGGAGTGGCAACGACAAGGAAAAGAAGACGTCGACGAAACGAACTCCAAGAAAACGCAGTTAAACTTCCCTGAGCAGGAACCACTTCTTCCACCATGGTTTCTCAAGTTCGTGAACCTTCGTCTTCAATGCCTCAAGGTCGCTTACAAGCGCAGTCGCTTGACTCGCTTTTTCCTCAAGTGACCGCTTTTCTTCTTCCATGGCGGCTATTTGCTTGTTTAAGGCTTCTATCTCAAGTGCCCCGAGCTCTGGCCTTTCGCTCCGGTTCGGCTTGTTCTCGCTCTTTCTCGGCTTGTTTCTGAAGGTCTGGCAGCAAACGTAGCTACCTGGTTGGCCGGGTGTTTACACATGCGTTATCAAGCCTCTACCGGCGAAAAATGATGCAACAGATAAGAACGATGCCTCAGACTGACCGAAACAACTGGCATTGAGATGAAGTTTAACCCAGCGTTGCAAAGCGTTGTGTAAATGAAGCGCTCCATGTCACCATTAGCAGCATGTCGACTTTGTCTGTCGACTTTGTCGAGTTGCTTGAATATGGGCGGCGGTATCAGGACATGAAGGTCTCGCGTCGGGGCGAATATGCAATTAAAGCGTTGATGTACCTCGGCATGAAGAACACGCCAAGCGGCGCTACAACAGCGGAAATCGCCAAGCACGCTCAGATACCGGAGCCTTTTCTCAATCAAATTCTATTGAGTTTGAAAAACGGCGGACTGCTTCGAAGTCGCAGAGGCGCGCATGGCGGCTATGTTCTCAACCGACCAGCCTCTGAAATCACGATCGGAGAAGTATCAAGGCTCATGGATGGACCGCTGGCTCCAATCCCTTGCGCATCCGTTACTGCATACGAACCATGTCCGAGTTGCCCCGAACCTGAGACCTGCCGGCTGCGGTTGCTCATGCGCAAAGTGCGCGATTCCATATCTGATATCCTGGATAACACGACTCTCGCCGAGCTGGTTTGAACGGCAGAGCTTGACCAACACTCTTCCCGGAAACAGGAGATTCGTGAACGTCAACAATGGCGCGTTTGCACCACTCACTGATTGATCTCGTAGCCTGAAGGTACCTGAAACTGCTCTTCGGGCATAGCCTCCGGCTTATAGCTCAACTGCCTCGCCGAGGTTGCACCAAACCTGTTCGTGCCGGTTTTTAGCACCAGCATTTTTGTCTCTTTGTCAAACCAGAAATCATATTGCTCGTACAACCCAGCACCGGCGATCCGCGATTTCCATCCTCGGCAAGGTCGATCTCCAATCGTCTTTTCTCCTGTCGAATTTATATCCCAGGCGGCATACGGCGACTTCAGGAAGAGATCTTCATAGACCTCCGATGTATACGTATGCTCGAGCGGCACCTTTTTTGCGGTCTGGAATGACTTACGTAGAAGCATCGATGTATTTGACGTGCCATCGTCTATGGTGCGACGGTCGCCACGATCGCAAAGCATGCGGGTTTTACCATCAGAAGAGACAGTCATAGTCTCATCCGGCTTTCCTTTGACCTTGACCTCGTACACGGCGGTAAAGGGCTGCTTCGGGATCTCAACTGCATGAGGGAAATACAGAGAATGAGCCACTTTGATGAATCGAAACAACACTGGTCCAAAGAAGATGAGCGCCGTAAGGATACCGCCGACAAGAATTGGATCGAGATTCTTCCATTTTTGTAGGCTCATACATCTTCCAGGTTTAAATTTCTAACAGAGGGATCGACATAAAGCTTTTGCTCACATCATTACTTAGGTGATTTTTCAACTGCTTCCAGGCTTCCGCCGTGTCTTCTTTCTCAATCCCATTTTTTTCAGCAAATTGAGACAATTCCCATTTGAAGTCTTCGCGGGAAAGCGCATTCGACCCGGGGATTGGACCCGGGAAATCATAAAGCAATCTGATGGCGGCAGGCTTATACACTACTTCATCATCATTCTTGATTACTTGACAGAGCTCTATTACTTTCTGAAAGTCCTGCCTGGCAAGCGCCCCATAGTCCTGATCGCCTGCAACCATTCTTCCAGATCGGAGTTGTGCCAGAACAATGTTTCGCGCAACAAGACCGCGTATCATGTGATACTTCATAGAATCCACCGACGACGACACGGTATCTATTACTTTCGACAGATCGCTTACACAGTTGCCTAAACGACCCATCTGATAAGCCACTTTTGCTCTTCCGGAGTAGCCTTCCATTGACCCTTGATTCTCTCTGATGTATTCGTTGTAATCATCCAGAGCCTTAGCCAGATTGCCGTGCTTGAAGTAGAACGAGCCGCGCTCCAAGAGTCCCTGCTCAACGCGCCCGCAATAAGTATTTAGATCCTGCAATTGCAGATCGTATTTACCAAGCTTTTCGTACCATGCCGCTCGCTTGAAGAACAAGTCATTCTGCGTTGGTTCAAGTTCAATCGCCTTACTGATATCAGCGATCGCTCTTTCCTTGTTATCCAGCTTGTACAGCGCCATATCCGCAGCTTCCTGAAAAAATCGGGGTGACTTGCTGAGATTCGCCCCATACTCAACAAGAGAC
>CAZISK010000949.1:0-3404 GCA_964541355.1 uncultured Candidatus Obscuribacterales bacterium | reverse complement strand
AAATGTGATCCAGTTGTCGCTCATCGCTTTGGTCATCTGCCATCGTGCATAGGATAGTGCTGTGTGACCGAAAGTGCCCGTTGCGGTAACCAGATAGCAGATATTGCGGTTGACTCCCAGATCTTTGTGTATGCACCAGATTGCCAGACCACCCCAGAAGAGAGTATTGCTGAGGTAGGAGCCACAGAGAGCCACATGTCTGTTATCCAGCCTCTTCCAGGAGACGTTGGTGACCTCAACTGCCTTCGCTCTAACAACCAGCGACACCGCGTTGAGAATACTCAGGACACCGAAAAAAACGGCTAGACCTCGTTCGTCGTCCCAGAGCAAGATACGCTCGTAGTAATATTGCCAGGGGATCACCATGAAGCAAGCTACTGCCAGAAGAAAAGATTGAATGGTCGTCGCGGCTGGAACCCAGAGTGGCTCTTCGGAATCCTTTGGCTCGCGATTGTCGTCGTCCACTGGCATCTCCTTGGTCTTGGTATTGACGAATTTCTCCAAAACAGCAACACGTTGGGCGACTGTGATAATCACATTATTGTGCTTTGCTCATAAAAAGGCTACTCGCTTCAAAATACTGTAACCTGGATGCATCTGGCGAGAGTATAGGACACGCTTTTCAAACGCATATGTTTAGATCAAACGGACAAGTTGCTGCCATTGCAATCACCTTACTTCTTCTCACCGGTGCACAACACGTGAGCGCTGAGGGATTTCCCGGCAAAGGCGATCGCGTCCAGTATGCAGAATCGCTTCCTCACTACAATCTCGGAAATCGGTACCTGGCGAAGGAGTGGTATGAGAAGGCGATCGAGAAATACAACGATGCACTCAATATCTATGAGTACGACGCCGATGTCTATACAAATCTAAGCGTCGCTTACAGGAAGGTCGGCAATCTTGCCGGTGCTGAAGCGGCATGCCGTAAGGCGGTTGAGCTGAATGATAGTGACTGGACATCCTGGAGCAATCTCGGCAACATTCTTATGACGCAAGAAAGATTTCCAGAAAGCTTCAAGTGCTTTACGAAGGCGATGTCTTTCAAGAATATGCCGAGCTCCGAGCGCAGCTTTATCGAGAGCAATATTGACGGCATGAAGAAGATCATGAAAGCTCGAGGTTTGACTTTGAGCGGGGAGCCGTTGGCACCGCCGGTAGTGAATGAGACCAAGCCGGGCGTGGTAAAAGCGAGCAAAGCGTGCAAAAAGATTGCGAACAAGAGCGGCGACAAAGATGCGAAGGCCGTTGGCAGACCGATTCGAGATGTGCAAGCAGCCGGTTCGAATGAGTCGGAGTTCGATCGGAAAGCTTATGACGACTGGGTTGTCCATTAGATGTAACAGTTTGGCGCTGGATGTGGACATTCCTTTCTGCCTAACACCATCCGAAGAGACCACTCATTGTGGGGATCGCTCCTCGGGACTACTTGGTAGCTGTGAGTTCTATACGGCCGCGATGATTGCTCTGAGCGTGCAACATAGGGGTGTCTGGCAATGCTTTTGCAAATCTTGGTCCACCCAGCTTCTTAGGCAACAGGTTCTCTTCGAGTAAGGCATGTGATGCCCACCGTTGATAGTGCAGCAGGTCAATTAGAGGAAAGAGTGGATTCTCAATCGACATCCATTCAGAAGTCGAGAGTCAGAATAACTAGGCATTGGCAGTCCTTGAGCCGATGGCTCTCCTTGAAGCAAAATAGCCAACAATGTAAGTGATTGCTGCCAACATAAGCACTGCTCTGAAGCCAAATCGCATGGCTAGTAAAATGGCAAGTATGGATGCCATAACGCTGGTTAAACCATTGATGCCCCAGGCCCAGGGAATAAATCTCTCTTTCCCTTCGCTCAAATACCTGATTCCAGTTGCAAACGGAATCCCCATGAAAAGTCCCAGCGGTACAAGGCTGAGTAGCGAAAGAAGCGCTCGAATCCTCAAGTCCGTACCCATGGTACCGGCAATGACGGCTGGCATGATGAAAGTCCACAGAAGAATCACCAGACAGGAGCCGATCATGCCTCGAGCGATAAGCTTAGATAACGGTATGTCTTGCCTACCGGCAAGATAACTGCCAAAACCGGTAAACAACAGTAATCCGGCCAACACCAGTCCAAGCGAATACATAGGGTGACCGAGATAGACATTTAGCATCTGGATTACGCCAAGTTCAACAAACATGAAACCAATACCCAGCGAAGCAAATAAGGTAATCAATGCTTTACCCGAGTCAACCTTCAAGCCGTCGCGCGCATAGATTTTGAGGGGGACTATCATTCCCATGTAACTGATCAATGAGGTTAGCAGGAAAAGGAAATAGAGCGTGTAGTGTACAAAAACGCCGCGTACGCCAAAATTATTGGGCTCCACTTGATGAAACGGCTCCGACATTCTGTGGTATTCAAAAAAGAATGGGCAATCATCGTAAACAGGAGTAATGTTGTATGGATAAGAACCCTCGAATTTTTTTCTAGCTTCTTGTGACTGACAATTGATCAATTGCTCGAAGGCATTCCTATTGGGCAAGTAATATTCATGATCATAGGCAAGAAATTTTTTTTCAAGTGCCTGTTGTTCATCCTGTTTGAAAATTTTGGGCAAATAGATAAGTGCCAGGGGCGCCTCCCCTTCAATTTGAGCTAGTATTCGTCTGACCTCTTCTTCTGTAAAGGGCACTTTTTTCATCAGAGTGGTTGCCCAGCGATATGCAAAACCATAGTCAACGCCAACGACCATAATGCATCTTTCAGGATGCAGATTGCCATTTTCTCTCGATGCCTCCAGGAAGAGATTACAAAGTCTCAGGCTCTCCCTCGGTGTGCGAAAATTCCAACGAAATATGTTTAGGATTCCGTTGTCTTTGAGCACTCTGAGATAGTCTCTGATTGCCTCTACAGTGTAGAGATAGTTCTCAGACAAAACATAGGCTCCGGTGCTCAGTGCCGAAAAAGTGTCAATGCCGGAAAGATTGATTGTGTCGAAGCGTCGAGTAGTACTTGCCGCATAATTTCGCCCGTCCAAACATAGCAGTTCCATGTTCGTCAATTTTGGCCAGATCCCGTAGTCCGCATATTCATGCGTCATCAAGCTAATGGTTTCTGGGTTAATTTCAATACCAGTAATGTGTTTGGCATCAAACGCCACTGCGTTCACAACATCATTACCACCACCCACACCAATTATCAAAGAGTCCTCTGGATTTGGATGAGCAACGAAATTTATAGCTTCACAGGGAATCAGCGGCGGTGTAGCCTTGGCCAGCCTCCAGCGTGTGCGTACCATATCGGCAGAAGCAATCTGTGTAAAGGCATCTCGGTCCTGTCCAATTCGCAGTGCTTCCATCTCTGGTAAATTGGGAGCAAGTCGCCCATTGTATGCTGGACTTGCGAGAACATCGATCTTGGCTGTTG
>CAZISK010000948.1:0-3410 GCA_964541355.1 uncultured Candidatus Obscuribacterales bacterium | reverse complement strand
TTCAATCTCATCATCAGAGAGATCAGTGTCTTCAATGGAACGGTCTGCAAAAAGTTTTGATTCCTCCTTTGGAATTTCAAACTCTACGGTCGCATCACCGCCTGCTGTCCACGGAAATTTGTTTTGTACAGCCCGACGCTCGGCCAGACGCTGTTGAAACAGTGCCTCGCGCCGATAACTTTCTTCATCACGATCGCTCATTTTGTCGTTTTATCCCCTTTATCCCATTTAACGTATTCACCGCTGAATGAGCCCGGTGTTTTCTCATCTTCCATATAATTGAAAACCATATCCTGCTCCTTATAGTGAGCCATAACCGCGGCCGAGTTGACCTGCTCTGGATGAACTTGCTCATACGCACGCCAGAACAACTCCGACGCATCCAGAAGAGATTCGTAAATCCATTGAATCTTTTTCTTCTTACTCTCTTGCTCGAACGCTTTGGCAGAATCAGACTTCGTCCAGAACTGGTGTGCGAATTCGGCGCGTCGCGAGTAAGGGACGTAAGAATTTACATCTTGAGCAAGATTCTCTTTGGTGGACTCCAGCATCTTTTCGTAAGCTATGGCGAAATCTGCCTTTCCTTTCGGACTCACTTTCACATAACCGGTCTTCAACACCCGTGCATTGCGACCGCAAATCCAGGCTTCTTCCAAACCGTGATCGGCGCGCTCGGCAATACTTTCGATCTTTTCCCGGATGATTGCCACATCGGCAGTACGCGCCTCGAGGTTGTCTTTGCCGAGGGTAGGATGCTGAATAGAGCCACAACCGGAGAAGAGCAGCGAAAATAGAACAAAAACAGTAATACGCAGCATCCGAGATGACCTGAGCGGCGGCGAGCAATATGGATTATATAGAGTTCTCGACTTGTGGAGTAAAGCGCCAAGAAAAGGACCCAATTTAGCCCAAGTCAAGATGCTAAAATCGGACGCCCCTCATACCGGAAGGGATACAATAGAAGCCGCGATGGGTGAAAACCCCGTTTTTGGTCGACAATGAACGAAGAAACCACGGAAAAGCTGCAATTGAAAGCGGGACAGAGCGTCCTCTGCAGGGTTGATGCACCCGAGCCTGGCGGATACGCAGCCACCATTGTCAATTTTGATTTGGAAGCCTTTCTGCCCAGCCGCGAAGAGCTTAACATCGGGCAGACCGTACCCGCCACCTTCGTCTGCATGACGAAAGACCGGGCGTTAATGACCTTCGCCTACATGATCGGTACAACGGAACGTGTACAGTTTGGTCTGCCAAGCGAAGAGGAGACAGCGTTTGCTGTCTGGGCCGACTCCTATCCCCGAAATTTCCGCCTTAGAAGAGCCGTAGACATCATCATGCCAAGTCTAACGGGCAAGCTCAACCATGCCGTAAAATGCGGCGACTACGACATTCGCCAGCTATTGACCGATATCGAAGCCAGCGAGCTGACCGGTTGCATTAAAGCCGAATCGAGTGAACTGCTTTCCCGTTCGGCGGCTTTGCTTTACAAAGGCAGGGTGGTCGGATGTATATATGGACGCAAGCCGCAGCCCCATTTGCAGGTGCTGGAGCAGTCTCTGAAGGCGATGTTGCAGGATCTGATGCATAAATCAACTGAAATGCACGTCTATGAGCTGCCCGAAGAGGTGGTCATCTCTATGTCGGCACTCTTCCTTGGAATTCCGATTGGGGAGAGCGATAGGGAGAATGTCCAGCCCACCAGCTACATAAAATCGTTGCTCGCCTCGCTCAAGAAGAAGCGGGAGACGGCATGCGTAATGGTTTCCACGCAGGCTCGCCCCTCGCGCTGCCTCGGTTTTCTTCATGAGGGTAACAGTTACGGGTCTTATTCAATCGTCGATCAGAAGTTCGACTCGACCAGCATCAAGCCGCTCGTCAGACTGGTCGAGGACGAGCGGGATGCGCAGATTAATGCATTCCTCCTGCCTAAGGAAATGACTTCAGAGTCCGTGGTGTACGGTTAT
Organism: uncultured Candidatus Obscuribacterales bacterium; assembly: GCA_964541355.1. GTDB lineage: Bacteria > Cyanobacteriota > Vampirovibrionia > Obscuribacterales > Obscuribacteraceae > JADYXR01. Next base: position 1,446 of record CAZISK010000948.1, on the reverse strand, counting down.
TCCTTCGCTACTTTTTCGAAAAACTGATTCATTACGAAACCACTAAATAAGCTCAAAGGGGCTGGATATTATCTCTTCGATGTAGTAAATCTGTTGGCTGATCTGCGCATAAAATGCGTTAATAACACTTCGGTCTGACCAAGGCAGAAGAAGAGAGGAAACATTGAGTCAAGTATTGAAAGAACAGGACGTCACCTTGGGCCTGTGGGGCGATGAGATGCGGCTGGTGCTAAAGGACTCAGGAGTGGCGGTTTTGTCTCTTGATGCCGGCTCGGTCAACGCTCTATCCAACCGCGTTATCGACCATTTTTTGAAATCGCTTGACTTCATCGCTTCCGAGCCCAGTATCAAAGCTGTCATCTTAGCGTCAGAAAAGAAAGATATATTCATCGCCGGTGCCGACATCCGTGAAATCGTCAAAGTCGATTCGCAGTCCGAGGCTCAAGAGCTCGCTGCCAGAGGGCATGCTGTTTTCAAGAAATTGGTCGAGCTGAAGATACCGACAGTGGCAGCCATTGATGGCATCTGCCTGGGCGGAGGTCTTGAGCTGGTGCTCTGCTGCGACAAGCGAGTTGCGACCAGCAATCCCAAGACCAAGATCGGTCTGCCGGAGGTTAATATCGGCTTGATACCGGGATTGGGCGGCACGCAACGCCTGCCTCGAATGATCGGGGTAAAATCCGCTATAGAGCTCATCCTTTCAGGAGAGCCCGTCGGTGCAAAGCAAGCTCTGGAAGCTGGAATTGTAGACAAGGTCGTAGAGTCGCAGTTGCTCGAAAGCTGCGAAGAGGTAGCTCTGGACTTGCTCGCGTCCAAGTTCGATAGAGCAAGTGATTCTGAACAACGCGAGAAAACCACGGAAGAAAAAGATGGCGGTCACGAAAAACGGCTCTCCATTTTGAAAATGTCGGACCGAATGATCCGAATCAGAACTCGCGGTCTCGTGCCGGCCCCTCGCCGCGCAATAGAAGTCATCGAGTTCGGGTTCGTGAACGGCATCGAGGCCGGCATGAAAAAGGAGATTGAGGTCTTTGCGGAGTTGGCGGTATCCGCCATGGCGAAGAACATGATCAACTTTTATGTCTCACAAGAGATGGCTACACAAACTGCAATTCGCGCGATGGAGCAGACCAACCGTATAACCACATGCGGTATCATCGGCAGCGGCACTATGGGTATGGAGATAGCCGACATTGCACTGCAAAAAGGTATCAACGTATTGGTGAAAGGAAGCAGTCCGGAAAAATCGGCTGCTGCGGTTCGATGGCTCACCAAGCGTGCCGAGGTTCGTTATGACGAATCAACCGCGGCTCAAGAAAAGACTTCGCAACCGACAGTCGAAGCGGCTGACGTCAACGACGATCTTCGTCCGGCTCAACTGATCATCGAGGCCGTGCCCGAAGACACCGATTTGAAAAACAAGGTAATTTTCGAGATCGCCAGAGC
>CAZISK010000947.1:0-3420 GCA_964541355.1 uncultured Candidatus Obscuribacterales bacterium | reverse complement strand
AACGATATCGGCACGCAGTACCGTTCAGCGATCTTCTATAATAGTCCAGCACAGCGACAGACGGCTGAACAGGTTATAAAAACGCTGACGGACGAAAAGCTGTATTGGGCTCCGATCGTGACGCAAGTCATTGCGGCAACGCGAGGGTATGAAGCAGAGGCCTACCATCAGGAGTATTTCGCGAGAAACCCGCTTCAGGCCTACTGTCAATTTGTGGTGGGCCCCAAGGTGGCGAAATTTCGCAAGCAGTTTGCCGCGCGACTCAAGGCCTAACCTGCAGCATTCCAGCGTCTACCTGCCGAACCAACGCATCAGCGTGTCCCGCACTGTTCCCAATACTGCAGGTTTTTGAAAGACCTGATGAAGGCTGAGTCGTACTTCAGCATGCACCGGACAAAACGGCCACTCTGCGGATGGATTCCCTTGCACTTCCGCTTTGAGAAACCCATCAGGTTCACCCGCTGAATTCTCAAGCACGATCAATGGGCTGTTGGGATCAAGCAAGCAGGTCTCATCAGGGTGAGAGGATCGGGAGAGAATCGGTTGGCTGAGCCGTGCGCGCTGTTGGCTATCCGAGAACACGGTATCACCCTCCCTCATAGGGCCGGTTGGCGCCAAGGAATACAATACCAGCGGAGCGACCAGAATGATGATCACCGCTGCGGCGATCGACCAGAGCGGCGGTTCGGTATGGGTTTGATCAGCAGTCGACGGCACGTGGTCACAAGCATCCTTTTAAGCATTGTACCGCAGACCAGTACGTTTTTCCCCTTGTGCAAGGCCGCCTCTCGATGGGCGCAGGCTCTTCGACAAACTCACGGCTCTGGCGGATTGTTCATGCTTCGTGAATAACCCGGGCTCGCAGGAGATGGTGTCGGACGAGTTGATCGGCTGACTTCAGAAATGAGCGAGAACCAGCGCTATCGCAGGAACGATCGATCCTCCCTTGTGCCCGTCATCTCGCCACCATGTCAAACGCCGACGCTTTCATCGGAGGGACTTCTGCTGCAGCTGCGAAAGAATTCTTTCCTGAGCCACGAGGATTCGCAGCCACACGTGGAGAAAATCGAGCAGGAGAAATCTGGGTCACTCAAACCTTAGAAGATAGTCAATTGGGCCTACGTCCAAGGTCTGAAGCTGTGGTTTTCAGCTTCTTGAACAAGACGACCATCTCTTGCCGGTCTGGTCGCAAGAGACTCTGCAAAATGCCTTGCGAAGAAGGCGCCACTGCCGTAGGCGGCTCGAAATACAGTTTTATTCGCTGCGGCGCAATGGGTTGCAACGGAGTTGATCGACCATCGAGCTTGACTGCAATTCCGGGGTCCGGCGCATAACCTGTCTCCGAACGGTAGTTGCCCAGTATGAGATGCAGCTCGTCCCCGTGAACGAACATTCCGCCTGAGGTGACGAACAGTACTTTATCAATGAGCGTGCTCTTCTGACTGGTTTGACCAAAGGTGACGATCTCCTCGGATGTCGCTTTTCTTAAACCCTCCACAAAGAGCGGAGCAAAGAAGTTGACCTCCGCTTCATTGAACGCCGAGTGCCGCCGCGGTTCATTATCCTTGCGCAAAAAAGAGGGCATGAGGCTGGGCGGCTCCTCGATCATCACACCGGACAGGACCGCGATCATCTCATCTGCCGTGATGTCGGCTGGATGAGAATGACTCCTTCCTACGGTATGATCTACTTCCAGTCGAACAAAACGTGATGGATCATCGTGTATGGTCACAGTTTGAAAAGGTCGAGTCTGACAGGCTGCGAGGGGAAATAACAGAACGACGCCAAGGAGAAAGATCACACCAGAATTTCTCATGCTATTTGCTTCCTAATTGTACTTCTCGCTGAATGGAGTTCTACGGTGGCATTCCGAAATTACAGGAGTAAGACCTGTATGTTACAGCTCTGTAAATTTGCTGGTCCGGCGCCACAGGTCCCGCCTTTCGTGGCCGAATCAATTCCCGTTGTTTGTCTTAACGTATCGCCCATGACCGGCAGTTGACAGGCCAGCGACAGTGCTGCCGTTTTTTTAACAGACACGTTCAACTCCTCACTGGGGTCTCGCCGGATTCTACCGACGCAGCACTGCATCTTGCAGGGATGTCTCTCGCAGTAGACATGATCGGGCTTGCGTCCGTCAAGCGCCCGATGCGGCGTGATCTGATCCTAGCCCACCTTGTTCATGAACGCTTCTCCCAACCTCCGACAGGCCGCTGCGACTCGCCTGGCCTCAGGTGTCCTGCGACCAGATGGGCCGGGCCGCTCCATACTGATATGAACTCCCTTCGATGATCCACCTGGAATAAACAGGGAATGGCTCGGCCAGTTCGGTCTGGGGCATGTCGCCTTTGACAGCGGCGGCTCATTAAGCCGGAAAGGTTGCTCCGGGATTCCGTCTCGTTTTCTCCATCGCCTCGCTCCGTTGGCTCGCCACTTCGAAAGTAAATTAACAGATCTGTTACAAACCGGTAACAACGCACTAACCCTCAATAGTTATTCTGGCACCGCGGTTGTCGTACAGGGCCAACGAGAGGCGAGTGAGGATCTAGTTGACTCAAGAAATGAAGGAGGGATTAGTTGCATGAACTGGAAGGCGTGGTGCATCGGAGTCAAGGTGTGTGTGATCGTTCTTGGTTTGATTGTCACAGCCAATGTCGCCCAGGCGAGCATTGAGGATTTCCTATATGAAAAAGGCCAGATCACGAAGGAAGAATGGCTCAAGCTGAAAGCCGACCATGAAAGAGAGGATGCGATTGTTCAACAACAGTCGGCGACGAAAAAATGGTTCGATAAGCTCAGTATACGGGGCTATACGCAAATGCGCTATAGTTACCTCCCCGACGAGAAAAAATTGCGTTTCGATTCCGATAACTCCATCGGCGATAATACGGGCTTCACATTTCGCCGTCTCCGCCTCGTCTTTTCGGGCGATGTTACCGATTGGTTGTCGATTTATATTCAGCCGGATTTCTCCGCCGCCGTTCCGGGCACGACCGGAGATGTAAGTAATAACTTTGCCCAACTTCGCGACGCCTACACAGATATCTTTCTCCCTGTTCCCCTCCTGGCTGAAAAGGAGCTGCGTATTCGAGCAGGGCTCACGAAGATCCCATTCGGCTTTGAAAATCTTCAGTCCAGCCAACAGCGGCCTGCCTTCGAGCGGAGTGATGCGATCAATAGTGCGACGCCGGGAGAGCGGGACCTCGGATTGTTCCTCTACTATACGCCGGCTGAAACCAGGAAATTATTCAGAAGATTGATCGACTCAGGGCTCAAGGGATCCGGAGACTACGGTGTCTTGGGCATCGGTGTCTATAACGGTCAAGGCCTCAATGCCGCGGAACGTAACGACAATAAACATGTCGTCCTGCATGCCACCTACCCGATGGAATTGCCCTACGGGCAGATTATCCAGTTCGG
>CAZISK010000946.1:0-3421 GCA_964541355.1 uncultured Candidatus Obscuribacterales bacterium | reverse complement strand
CTCTTTGCCCAGGGCGGTTATCTATGAATTTCAACGACGGATAGGACAGTCTCTCCGTATCTCTGCGCAAACAATTTCTACCATACCCCCTAGTACCAATTGCCGACAGCACTACATTTGGTATCGCCCGGCCGCCGGACGATACCAAATGTAGTGCCTGGATCCAAATCCCAGACTCTGTTGTTGCAGCCTACGATCTGGATTCAATCTGGCCGATCCTGGTCCAGTCGCTTATTCCAGGGCGCTGCGACCGGGGTTGAGCAGGTCGTGGTCGGAAGGATCCAGCAGGACGGCCTCGACTTGCTTGCGGTCGTACTCCGAAAACTGCTCCCAGAGTGCGGCTTCAAGCGCGTCCAGACTCTCCAGCCCCAGCCATTCCCGGATGGCTACCGGCGTCGCTTTGCACATGATGTACAGCGTGGGGGCATTTTCGTAGCCCTGCTCCGTGATCTGCTTTTTCTGCTCGTCCGTGAGAGGCAGGGTTTTCAGATACTCGAACATCTGTCGCTCCTTTCGTGATCATCATCAGGATGAGCGGCGCATACTGCCTGATTTTTCGAAGCCTGTCCTCACACAAACCACCCACGAAGGTGGCGCCTTTTCTTGATGCTGTTTGTGTGAGTCCATGTCAGCCGAATGTCAACTGTTCGCGCTACCCGAATACGCATCACGCGATAGACGCACTGCGCCTGGCAGTTCATCTAAACTGAGAGCTGGTGCGTACTGATCGGCCAGGTCATAAAACCGATCGCGCAGGAAGTCGACGATCCGAGCCAAGTGTCCCAAGTGGATCGTAGCAAGAACCAAAGTCTCACCACGATCCACTTGTCTGACCTCAACGCGGCTGGCTACTTCGGTTTGAGGCACTCCTTGACGAAGTCGCTCAACTCTGGGTACTCAAGACTGCCTTCATGCAGCCGGACCACGCTTCCGTCGGGTCGCAGGAAAACGTAGGTTGGATAAGTCTGTACGTTGTGCCGCGTGGCAAGTTGTTGCTCCTGCTGAACTTGCACGCGACCAACATTGAGTGCGCCGTCAAAGCGCTCCGCCACATTTCGGATTGCCGCAGTCGACTCCTTGCAGGCGGCGCAGTCATCCGAAGTAAAGACGAGCAGCGTGGGCAACCCGGACAGCTTTACTTGCGAGTCGTAGTTGTCGGCGGTGACCTGCTTGACCGGTTCAATCCCGAACGATTTTTCGATGCTGCTAACTAGCAGCGGATTGAGACCGAATCAGAAGAAGTTGGACGGCATCACCACTACCGGCAAGAGCAGCGCTGACGCCACCACCGTCCACTTGCCAGATAGACGCAGGATGCCTGTCCAAGAGACCATCTTGAGCGCAAGACCGGTAGCGAAGAAGAAACCGCCGAGGACGGTTGTCACTGCCAACACCTGCCATCCAGTCTCGAACTGGGACGGTACGAAGGAGGGGGTCTCTCCAGAGAACCGGACCAGGTATTGCAGGCTCCACCACATCGTCACGATGCCGGCCGCAACGAGCACCGTGTCGAACAATCGCCCGCTGTACTCGTAGCCCTTCTTGGCGCGCACCACCCACAGTGCCAACGGCAGCAAGAGGTAAAGGGCGGCGGTGACGAATGTGATGCGGGTTGTGGTGTTCAGAAGCTCCAGCCAGGCGAAGCGCCCACTCTCGGTGTGGTACAGTGGACTGGCCAGCGCAAGAGCACCGGCCACGGTTGCAAGAACATAGACGACACTTCTAAGGCGAGTCATCTCTCCTCCCTCTGGGAGTGCGCCGCAGACGCATGGTGCTGCGACTGGAATGCTTGAAAAGAACTTGATCTGGATGAGACCGTCTCATGTCAGCGGCGAGGCGTCCGGGCGTCGTTGTCCAGACGCCTCGCACAGTCTGTAATCCGTTAGTTGGTGGGAATCTCCGTCAGCGAATGCAACCTGCGTTTGGCCGCGACGAGGTCGATCCTATCTTTGAACCTGGGAGCGATCTTGCGCTCGGCCACGAGCCGGGCAAGGTCGAGCAGCGTGTGGGCACCCACCACGAAGGCCAGCGCGCTCAGGACGGCCGCAAGCGAGACTCCGCCAGTCTTCGCCGGGAACATCACGGTCGTGATGAGCAGGGTGAAGATCAGCGTCCAGAGCGCAAGACAGAGCTCCAGCAAGAAGAACTTGATCTCGAAGCTGCGGGCGTCGGTTGGCTTCTGGTCGTACTCGAAGCAGGAGATCTTCATATGGTCGCCGGCATCGCTCCCTACGACCTTGGTGCTGGTGATACTGATGCTGGAGACCTGTCCCTGGTGGACGGCATGGCCGAGCACGTAGGCAGCTTCCTGCCTCGTGGTGAAAGAGACCGAGTGGCCGAGCGAGAGCTTGAACAGTTGCTCGTACGTCCGCCCCTGTTCGTACTGGGGACCGCCGGACGTCATGCCGGCCGATCCGAATTGAATGTCGACGCCGCTGGCAATCCGCGCACTGCTATCGCACGTGATAGGTCGGTCGCTGCGCACGAGGACGATGACATCGTTGCCGCAGCCCTTCGAGTGAAGACGGCGCTGGTCGTCCGCCCAACACTCCCACAGCACCACGGTCTTCCCGCTTCGGTCATCGAAGCACTTGGTGGGGTCGGTCAAGAGCGTCTGGTCCAGCTCTATTGTGTCATTCGTGCCGACCAAGGCGAAGACACCCTGGTTGTTGTAGCCGTATCGCCGAGTGATTCCGGTCTCCGTGTCGATCTTGCCGCCGGCGAGATTGACGGTGAAACAATTCCTCATCTGCTTTCCCTCCATTGTCGAAGTTCGGTTGGTTGAAAACACGCGAGGCTTCTTAGCCTGTTGGTTGACGGCTCCTCATACGCGCGACTGCTTCCGAGGAGAGTTGAGGGTTGGGTGAAATTTGCTCCTTTGTAGGCTTCGATGCAACGCTATCGGGCTGAATAGCAAGAAGAGAAGCGCAAACCGCCTTGATCGACCTTCCAGGTCGATAAAAGATCGAGAGAACTTAACTGCAAGGCTTGGTGGGATGACGCGAATACTCGAAAAAGGAGATGTAGATTGTAATTCAAGGTAATGCTCAAGATATTCTAGAAGCAATCATGAATTAAGTTATGTTTTATGCCCAGAAACCCTTTACTAGTCTAGGATTGCAGACCATCACCGATTTTGTTGTTGAGTAATAGAGAGTTAAATCCGTTGATTCTTCTCGCGGACACACCTCTTTGGAATGATCATATGCAGTCGGCAAAGACGAGCTCTGAGCAAGGCTTCCGGTCATCGGTGGCCGCTGATACTGCGAATATCACTTGAATCCAATCATATCGATTTCACCTATGCAAGTCACGCTGCTGATAGATGAACTGTTTCACTAAACCCGGCTTGTGCTATGGGTTTTCAAGGTTGAATTTAACGATGGATATTTCATATTGTCAAACAACTTCCGAAATTCTC
>CAZISK010000945.1:0-3427 GCA_964541355.1 uncultured Candidatus Obscuribacterales bacterium | reverse complement strand
AGGCGGGGGGCGATTCCAGCGTGGAGAAGGTGGTGCGGGCCGATTCCAGCGTGAAGAGGGCGGCGGTGGTGGACGCTTCGGCGGCGGTGGACGGCTGGGACGACGCGGCAACTAAACGCGTAGCTCGCGAACAACCGAAATTGAATCCTTGAAATTGAATAGATCTGAATAACTCCGCTACCGTTGTTGGATGGAATTTTGCAGCCGATTCGTTAAGAGTGTGGTTCAATCAAAGGCAAGGTTAGTGGGTGTGATCGTCAAATGAAGTTGCTCCTTTTACTGACGGTAGTTATCTTATTGATTCAACTGCCGTGTGGTGCCCAGAGCGACACCTCCACAAGGGGACTCTGGGAGCTTGCCATAAAGGCACAAGTAGAAGGGCGTCTCGATAGCGCAATTGAATACTACAAGAGATCGCTTCAACTGAAGGCAGATGCTGTTGTCTACTACAATCTCGGTACAGCGTATCAAGCCGACAAGAAGTTTGACCTGGCTATCGAATCCTATCAATCGGCGCTGAAGCTCAGGGAGAAATCGACTGCGCAAGAGCCGGATTTCATACGTCTGTACCATGGACTTGCCACCTCCTTCCAGCACAAAAAATCTGTCTCCGAGGCTCTTAACAACTATGAACTGCTCGCTCAATGTCTGGTTGAGAAGTCCGATAGTTTGGACGTCACGCTCTCGGATGTCTATTGTCAGATTGCCCAGTTACACCAGCAAAATGGTGACTCCAAAAAAGCGCTGGAGATGTACAAGAAGGCACTGGGCATGGTGCAGCCGAATTCTAAGAACGAGAAACCGATGATAGCAAGCCAAATTGCCTATCTCTTGCAAGTTTCGAATAACAATGTCGAAGCCGAGCAATTTTACCGAAAGGCGCTTGAAGACAAGCCTGAATGGCAAACATATTACAATCTCGGTACCGCGATGCAGGCTGCCGGTACGACTTCAAAGGCGCAGGACAACTACGAAAAAGCGTTGTGCCGTCTTAATGAGACCGAGCCGCGTTCGAGCAGTGCCAATGAAAAAGGCGCGGACATGTATTATGGTCTCGCCACTGTGTACGATGGTGCCAAAAATTACGAAAAGGCGCTGCACAACTACAAGCTTGCTCTGGAGAATGCAGGAGCTAAGGACATGATTCATCCAGCCGATATATGTTTTGCAATCGGTCGCGTGTATGAACTGATAGGTTCTCGGCACGAGGCGATTGCGTATTTCAAACGGTCGGCGAAGATGAGCGACAGCTCTAAGGGAATCGACCGATATTTTAAAGACCAACAGATTTACTCCGCCTTAGCGAACCTGACTGGCAACTCACGTCAGTCGCGAAAATGGAGGAAACGCGCAGAGGAGCGTACATCAGTTCGTCCCTGACTGGATTGGCCACAGATGAGGCTGCGACAGGCTAGGAACGTCCGGGATGAATTGTACGAGTTCACTTATCTGGCGCGGGCGCTGGCGGTGGTACTATCGGTAGTGCCGAATGATCTTGGTTTTCTGTTCGCAGCTCGAGGTCGCCGATAAGAACAGACGGCACGATCATGGGCATTCTTCAATGTTTCGAACGACCGCGTCAGCTCGATGCGAAGATCTTGAATTAGAGGATCTACCGTGACGGCTGAGGCTCGCGAATCACTGGCGGCCGAAAGGGCAATGATGATACCGAGAGTAGAGAAAATCAGTTGTTTCAAATCGCCAGCTTCCTCGATCGTATGTTCCAACATCCCATCAATATTTGATTCGATCGAAATATCAAAAGTTTTACCGTCAATCTGATTGTACTGAACTCATTGGAAATCAAACTAGATTTGCTTTTTCAGCAATCGAGCAAAAGGATTTATCAACACCAGGAAGGGGAATAATAGAGGAGGGAAGAGTGTTCGCGAATTTTAATTTTAAACACTTGAAAATGCTCTACTCCTGTCACATTTCTGTCCCAACGCGGTGAGATAATTCCCATTGACAGTCCAATATCACAAAGGGCAGTATAGACTCGGGAGAATGGAAGAGGCGGTAATTTAGGGAGAGTCGCTATGGTTGATGGCAGAGCCGCTGATAACGGCAACGGTAATGATGATGTTTCTCTTCCTGGTGGCGGCGTGTTCAAGCCCCAGTTCAATGAGTTGGGTACGACAAGGGATGACAGCCACACCGGAGCAGACGATGCAGCCGGTGGCAATCCGTTTTTTGATGAATATGCCTCTGATCGCCGTGCTCCTGGCGCCTCAGGCGACCGGGCAAAGCCCACCGATCAGCCGGTGCTTGTACAGCAAAGAGTTTCCGACGATGGTCGAGTTATCAATGAGTACCATATATACGCGCAGGTGCTCAATATCAACAGCGACAGCCGCGGTCCGGTGCCTGCTTCAGTGGAGCAGATGGAAGGGACCGGCGAAAGGTTATGCAATTGCGGTCACGGTTCTGTCCGGCCGGGTGGACCAGACGGACAGTTCGGCATCCCGATTGGTGGACGGACCAACTACTATGGTCCGCATACATACAGCTCGATGTATCGAAATCCGCCTGGCGAGGTGGTTCTCGGTGATAACCCGAGCGGAGATGGCCGGGTAACAGAACAACAGGTTATCGCAGGGCTGGTGACAGCCGGATTGGTTGGGCGCGACACGCGCATGCCGTCCGGTGGAGTATTTCCTCAGACCTTCCCGATACCTGGAAGGAATCCAGGGTACCCACCAGTACACGGGCAGTTCGCAAGAGGAGGCATGCCGCCCTTTTCGACGCCCCCCTTCGTTGATAACTCGGGTGGAGTGAATGTGACGATTGACGTGGGTCAGCCCTTCAGAGGCGGTCCCGATAACTTCAACAATCGCTTCGTGGCGGCCACGGAAAGGCACGAGACGGCGATGGAGAATAGGCAGCGTTCGGCTCTGAGGGCTCTTGCCTATCACAATCAACTGCGAGCCAGGAAGGGCTACGACAGCTAGAGTCACTCGATTGAAAAATGCCTTCCCTGACGGGACCCGTCCGGGTAGATCGCTACCTGCACTTCGAAGATCTCGGACACCGCCTGGCTCTTCAGCACGGTCTCCTTTCTGCCGACCGAAAAGAGCGTGGTGGCTCCTCCCGGCGTCGGCTTGAGGAAGGCGATGTCGTCTGCGATTCTATCAATCATATTGAGATCGTGCAGGACGAGAAGAACTCCTATGCCCTTCTCCTTGAGCTCCGAAATCATCTCCAATAGCGAGAGTTGATGCTTGAAGTCTAAGTGGGCAATTGGTTCGTCCATCAAGATGTATGAGGGCTCCTGCGCAAGTGCCACCGCAATTAGTGCACGCTTTTGCTCGCCGCCGGAGAGGTTGGTAAATGGACGATTTGCCAGCGCTGTGAGTCCAGCGCGGGTGAGCGCCTGTTCCACAGCTTCGCGATCTTGTTGATTCTCGGACCATGACCACCATGCTTG